>WFOZ01000189.1 GCA_015487825.1 Planctomycetaceae bacterium | reverse complement strand
GTGCATGATGGCGATCGGTTTTTTCTGTCTGCGGATCAAGCCTTCCATATGCATCAGGCAGGACATGTCTCCTGCGGTCATGACTTGCACGCCCGCCTTTTCGTGATCGTGAATACGGTCATTTCCCATCATGCACGAGACAGCTTCTTCATTGACAGCAAACGTACCACCGAAGCCGCAGCACTCGTCTTTGCGAGTCAGTTCCGCCAATTCAATATCAGCCACCAGTTCCAGCAGACTGCGCGCTTTGCTGAATTCTTTTCCCATCACTTCACTGGATGAACCAAGTCTCAATTCGCGTAAACCGTGGCAACTTTGATGCAGGCCGACGCGATAAGGGAAAGAAACATCCAACTTTGTTATCTTGAGGACATCGGTTAAAAATGAGCAGAGTTCGTAGGTGTTATTTTTGATTCGCAGGAATGCTTCATCTTCGGGGATGATATCGGCATAGTGATTGACGATCATCGAGGTGCAACTTCCCGAGGGGCAGACGATGTGATCGAATCTGGCATATTTTTCGACGAATTTTTGCGCCAGCGGCTGGGCGTCTTCCCAGCAACCGGTGTTTGCCATCGGCTGTCCGCAACAAACCGGTTCGCGAGGCAATTCGACCTCGCAACCATGAGCTTCGAGAAGCTCCAGAGAGGCCCAGGCAACATCCGGATAAAGCTGGTCGATGTAGCAGGGAACAAACAAAGCAACTTTCATAAAACCGTTTTCTATTCGAACAATGTAGTGGCGCAGTGCATCGAGGGAAAAACTGCTTGAGCGAAATATTCAACCAAAGCACGGTGAATCGTGAACTCCAGATGAATCGTGCCCATTTTTATCTCACAATAATAAGAAATGGGCGATTTCACCACTCTGTATTGCAATCGCTTCAAGTTGTGCGGGATAATCGGGTGGGGAAGTCTAAAAAAGAGTGAAAAACAGAGTTCACTCGTTGCCGAGGCAGGGGGATGTGGAGTATTCTGAGTGCTTGATAGTTACGTGATTTTTTCAATTTTGCGAAAATACCCATTAGATGCAATTTTGTCCCTGGTGACCAGAATAAACCAGCTGCGTTGAAGAATCATCAACGAATTCGATTTTAATGACGTATGTATGATACATTCTTTTTTTGTTCCTCATTTTTCTTTATGTAATATATCGAGGGGAAAGCATTGTTAGCTGGACCGATATTCTCCCGTGAAGCTTTAACAGCACCGCGGCAGCTTAAATCTTATGCGATTCGTGCAGGGTATCTCTTTGCCTTTTTCGTTCTGTTGTACACCGCCTCTCAGGCAACGTTCGGTTGGCAGCAGTATCGCAGCATTGGGGCGACCGCCCGATTCGGTGCCTATATTTTTCAGATCTTTGCGTTTGTGCAGTTAACTCTGCTTCTATTCGCAAGCCTGCTGTTTTCAGCTGGGAATGTCGCCTCTGAAAAAGATCGGCGAACTCTCATTTTACTTTTGATGACCGACCTGAAAGACCGCGAACTGGTGATTGGCAAGTTGCTTGCCAGTTTACTCAATGTGCTTGTCCTGCTTTGCTGTTCGATTCCGCTGTTTGTATTTGTTTCTGTTCTGGGAGGAGTCAGTCAGGTTCAGATTGTCTGGGCGATTGCAATTACCGGAGCCGCGATTTATGCAGCGGGAAGTTGGGGAGTGCTGGTTGCGTTCTGGCGGGAAAAAACATTTCAGACGCTCGCTATCAGTTTGCTGGGCATGGTTGCCTTTTTAGCGATTGTCGAAATGGTTACCTTTGCAGTCGGTTCAAATTCACCGGCAGGCATATGGATCGGGGCACTCGATCCGTATCGCGCGCTGGCAGAAGTTGTCAGCCCATTTTCGACCGGACGCATCACTCGCATCGAAGATCTTTCACTTTGGAATACGTTAAGTGTGCTGGTTGGGGTCGCGTTGATTTTGAATCTGGCGACTATTTTCAATCTTCGCCGTTGGAATCCTTCCCGATCTGTTTTTGTCGCCGTCAAAGAAGATGAGACAGGCGGACGAACGCGGCAGGCTCGCAGAGTCTGGAATCAGCCGATAATCTGGCGAGAGATTATGACCCGGGCGTATGGTCGGAAAATTGTGCTCATTAAACTGGCGTATTTACTTTTTTCGATTCTGATCGGCTACGCAGTTTTAGGTAGTGCAGACTCTGCAGAGTTAGTGATGGGTATGATTTCCTGGCAGGGACTGGGATTTATTCTGCTTGGTCTGATGTCGCTGATGTTGATCAACGCTCAGGCGGTGACCTCAATCACCGGAGAGCGGGATGGGCAAACTCTGGAAGTGTTGTTGGCGACAGAAATTACCGCCAAAGATTTCATTCTCGGGAAGCTGGCCGGTGTCTTTTACAATGCGAAAGAGGCGATTCTGCTTCCTCTGATTTTTCTGGGACTGATTTATTCTCAGGGTGGGATTGGAGCGACTCAGGCTTTTTATGTGACCGCCGGCTATTTGATGCTGGCTTTATTTGCAGCGATGCTTGGCATGCACTCTGCCATCAGTTTCGATAATTCACGCACCGCTATTTCCAACAGTCTGGGAACAATCTTCTTTCTGTTTGTCGGCATCTTTATCTGCATGGTCTTAATAGTCGAAGCGCGATCTTCATTCGCGTTACAGTTGCCCAGCTTTCTGATTTTCATCGTGGGAGGCTCCATTGGATTGTGGGCTTCGTTAACACACAAAAACCCGTCCAATGCACTCACGCTTGCAGCCGGCGTTCTTCCTTTTGGAACATTCTATGCGATCACTGCGTATTTGCTGGGGGAATCATTCAGTGTTTGCCTGTGTGTTTGTCTGGCGTACGGTTTCACCGCTTTAGCAATGCTCATTCCTGCAATCAGTGAATTTGATATGTCACTGGGACGGGCGACCATCGAAAAGTAAAAAGATTTCGTAAATTATATGTTGCACGATGTGCTTAATTCGATTTCGCTGTGGTTGCCCGGGGTCAGCCTGATGTTGATATTGACGGTGGTTTCCGGCTTCTTTTCCGGTAGCGAAACCGCCTTGTTTTCTCTTTCGCGTGATGATCTGCATCGCTTTCGCACAGGCAGCCGCGCAGAACTGCAAATCTTCTCGCTGCTTTCTCATCCGACACGTCTGCTGACTGCCATTCTGTTCTGGAATCTTGTTGTTAACCTTTCGTATTTTGCGATCAGTGTCGTTTTGGCTCGCCGGTTAATGAACGCCGAGTTTCAGGGAGTGGCCTGGGGAATCAGTCTGGCTGGAGTGACAAGCCTGATTCTGTTCGGCGAAGTGATTCCCAAAAGTTTAGCCGTTGCGTTTCCTCGCCGGATTTCTCAAATGGTGATCTGGCCGTTATCGGTTTCGGTCAGGTTGCTGGATCGAATTATTCCGATGCTGCAGATAACAACTCGCGGATTACAGCGCGGGTTCTGGTCCGATCTGAAAGAAGAGACGATTCTTGATGCAGACGATCTGGAAAAAGCGGTTGATCTCTCTTCGCAATCGAGCGAGATGATCGCTCATGAAAGAAGCATCCTGCATCATATACTTGACTTATCCGAAATTGTGGTCGAAGAAATTATGCGACCGCGTGGAACTTACATTACGGTTTCGGAACCGGTTAGCTGGCAGGATCTGGGACAAAAGATGCCTGCTGGCGGCTTTGCGGCCATTGTAGAAAGTGGCACTGATCAGGTTAGTGGTGCGTTCTGGCTGACCGATACGATTTATAATGCAAAACAGGAGTTGGAATCGTTTCGAGAATCGGTCATTTTTCTGCCCTGGTGTGCCCATGCGGCTGTTGCTTTGGATGCGATGCGTACCCAGTTGTGCCATGTTGCAGCCATCGTTGATGAATACGGTCAAACAGTTGGCGTACTGACACAACAGGATTTACTTGACACGATCTTTTCGTCTTCTCCTTCTCGCGCGAGGAGAATTCTGAATCGGGAAGCGGTGCTGGAAGTTGATAAAAACGTTTATCATCTCGATGGATTAACGACTCTTCGGTATTTGGCGCAGTATCTGAATATTGAATTTGATCCTGAAGAAGAACAGAGTATTACGCTGGCCGGGTTGCTGCACCAGAAATTGAAAGAGTTCCCGAAAGTTGGGGACGAATGTGTCTGGAAAAAGTGGAATTTCCGTGTGATTGAGGTGAAAGATCACAGTAGAATTCGCGTCCTTGCTGAACCTGTTAAACAGAAGCGTAAAGCCGAGAAGGAGAAATCGTGATTGAATTTCTTGGCGTTCTGCTTCTGTTTCTTTTCGGTGTGCGACTGTCGGCTTTCTTCAGTGGAACCGAAACGGCATTTTACCGGGCGAGTAAATTACGGCTGAATATCGATGCACAAACCGGCGATTCCCTGTCGCAAAAAATTCTGAATTATGTTCGAGACCCTTCCACATTTGTTGCAACCATTCTTATCGGGAATAATCTGGCCAATTACATTACGACTTATGCGATCGGTTATGGCGCTGTGTTGTTTCTGGGTGATTTGACCGAAGTTGCAGAGGTAAGTATTACGGTATGCGTTTCGCCAATCATCTTTATTTTTGGCGAACTGCTCCCGAAAACACTCCACTACCGCGCCCCTTTATTAATGCTGAAACGTTATTTTACCCTTTTTCGAATCATTCACTGGCTTCTATTACCTCTGAGTTGGCCTTTGATGTTGTTGACAGGCCTGCTTCAAAAACTGGGAGGAGCTCAACAACAGCCTCTTTTGAAAATTTTAGGCAGACGACCTTTAGCCAATGTGATCGGTCGCGGACATGATGAGGGTGTATTGACTTCGGTCCAGCACGATTTAATGCACGGTGTGTTTCAAAATGCCAATCTGCCGTTGGGAGCCATCGTGACTCCGAAAGAAGTGGCGATCAGTTTTGAGCAGACACCTTCCCGGGCGAAGCTGCTTGAGCATGCTCAGTCACTGGGACTGGTTGAAATTGTGGTTGCTGATGAAGGCGATTCTTCCGAACCGCCGAGTTATTTTCAGGTGGCAGAATTACTTCTCTCGAAAGCCCCGTTGAATCACCTCAAACATACATCCCCGATTATTCCCGAGAAATACTCTCGTCTGGAAGCACTCCTTACATTGCAGGAACAGAACGCCGATGTGGGAGCCGTCTACCAGGACCAGCAGTTAATCGGCATCGTCAGACGCCGCATCCTCGCAGAATCAATTTTACAGGGAGGCAACTCGGTTGGTTCCTTGCCCTCTGTCTGACATCCATCGTCTCTTCGGGACTATAATGTCCATCTGTATGAAGTTGCTTCAACTTTTTCGCGATAGACGCAGATTTGCTTCGTGCTATAATCTCTCGCGTGATGTGGTGGAACTTGCCTCTTTATTGATGGAAAAACGGTTTGAAATTAGACAGTCCATTATTGATCAAACTTCAAGCCGTTGTGTTCACTGCTGGAATGTGGTTGCTGTTCCGTACGTTGCGAATTGAAGTTCGTGAAAGCGTCCCCGGTACCAATCCTTATTCGCCGGATACGAAAGAGAGTTTCTTTTACAGTGTCTGGCACGATTCGATGCTCATTCCGACCTTTGCCGGCAAGCATCGTCGCTCGGCTGCGTTGACGAGTCGGCATACTGATGGTTCGATGGTAGCCCATGTGTTACGACTCGTCGGGATGTCGACTATACGTGGTTCGACCAACCGCATCAGTCCGGGAGCGATCCGCGAATTGATTAAGACGGCTGAAAACAAGCACATCGTCATCACTCCCGATGGTCCGCGTGGCCCGCGTCGGGAAATGTCGGTCGGCATCACCTATCTGGCCTCTCGAACTGGTCGTGCCATCATTCCAACCGCTTTTTCATGCACGCGTTGCTGGAAAATCAAAGGAAGCTGGACCGATCTGGTCATCCCCAAACCATTCGCAAAAATCTATCTGCTCATGGCCGCCCCCGCCGAAGTTCCGCCCGAGCTGGATACCGATTCTCTCCAGAAATATAAAGACGGAATTCAAAAAGAGATGGATAAAATAAACGACCTTGCGGCTGAATTAGTCAACAAATAGAAATTAAAGAGTTGTATAGACTGAGTCATACCCCGACCTAAGCAGCAAGGGCCGCAAGTGAGAGATCCTGCGCATCTTACGTTTCATTTTGCCAGATCGATACACAAACATTCTTCATCGTTGCGAAGATAAACTTTGCGATTTGCCCAGGCGGGGGGCGACCAGACGACATCTCTGCCGAAGGCGGTGTTGGTTTGCTTGATCACTTTAGCCCGATCGATTTCTTCGTATCCTTCTCGTGAAAGTTTTGTGATTAACAGTTCGCCCCGTTCGTTGAACATCCAGAAACGATCTCCATTTTTAATAATGAACGCGGTTGCCGAGCCTTGAGGGCGTTTGGAATTAATCGGTTTGGTTGATTGCCAGATTCTTTCGCCGGTTGCCATTTCCATTGCGAACAGATATCCGGTCTGATCAAATCCGTAAACGGTTTTTCCAACAACAAACGGCTGCACGTTAATCGCTGCGATAGCTGCGCGTGGTTTATCTTTCCAAAGAGTTTTCGCAGCAGGCTGGTCTTGTGAAAGTTCGATCAAAATATTTTTCTTGCTGAAGCCTCCCGTATACAGCAAGTTGCCCGAGCGAACCGGCGTCATGATGGTTGAACCATTGGTCGCTGAATATTTTTCCGACCAGTAAAGCTTCCCCGTTTCCGGATTGACCGAAGCAACCGCTTCGGGATGAAACAGTATCAATTGCCTTACGCCCGCAATTTCCATTATCACCGGCGGAGCATACCCTTGTGTCGAGGATGTGATTGTCTTCCAGATTTCTTTGCCGGTATTGATATCAAAAGCAACCGCATGACTACCCGCACCGCCGACAACGCAAATAAGGCGGTTCCCATCAATTAACGGATGAGCCGCGTATCCCCAAAGCGGTGTTTTCGTAT
>WFOZ01000188.1 GCA_015487825.1 Planctomycetaceae bacterium | reverse complement strand
GTTTGGCATCGAGGTATCGCTCGGCAAGATACCGTTTCAGTTCTGCATTTTGGGGATCGTTTTCGCTCAGCTTTTTGATCGAAGGGAGTAGCTCATCCTGTTTATCTGTTGCAACAAGCAGTTCTGCAAAAAGTAAGTAAGGGCCTATTCCTTTATTGTTCAACTTGGCATCAAAATATTCCTGAAGTTTTTCAAGAGCCTCTGTATACTTCTTGCGTTTATTCAACACGCGAGCAATCTGATAACTGTAGGTCGCCTTGTTTTTTCGGCTTGCTTGGGCTGCACGTTCGAAACAATCCTGAGCCTCATTAAACTTGCCGGAAGTCAGGAATAGTTCGCCCATCATTTCGAAGGTGGAAGCCTTGTTCCCTTTAAGAGACTCCAATGCACGCTGAGTACGAAAATCGAGCGAATAGTTATCCGGCTGTGTCAATGCCTGATAGACAACCAGGTAAGATTCAGCTGCCTTTTCTTTTTTTCCGATTGCCAGATACAACTGCCCCAGCTGACTCATAATCGAAATGTAAGTCCCTGTTTTCTTATCAACCGTTGTGCTTTTCACCGCTTTTTCAAAATATTCAATCGAGCCTGGAATATCCTGTCTGCGTAAAGCGTAAATGCCAAGCTGGCTGAGCAGTTCGAAGTTATTCGGATCGATTTCAACTGCTTTTTTTGCAAAACCAATTGCATCTTCAACTTTCTCCAGTCGAAATGCCAACGGGATAATTGCGCGATACAGGAAAAGCGAATTCGGATCGAGTTTGATTGCCTGCTGATAAGCTGTGTAAGCATCTGGAAATTTCCGGGCATGTTCGTGATTACGCCCCGCCATAAACAGAGCGACAGCCTTGCGTTTATTTTCTGCCTGCTGAATCTGTTCGGGGGTCTGATTCGGTTTCGTATTTATTTTGAGTTCGTCGTCTCCGACCTGTTTGAATTGATTGAGCAATTCCTCCAGATGAAGAGCCTTAGTTTTACTCTCCTGCCCGGTTGGCTGGTTCTCTTTTTTTTCCTGGGCGGAAAGCCCCATTAGCGGGGAGAGGCAGAAAATCAATCCGACGCAAAATGCAGCGAGCTTCCCTCTGCCTGTTTTTATGCCTGTATAATTGATTGACATTTCCTGCCTCCTTGGCGTTATTTGTAAAAAAAGATGTTACCTGCAATCCTACACGAGTTGCGATCACTCGTTAACGGGCAAATCACAGATGATATTTTTCGACCTCAAAACAAACAGTACTGCAAGCAACAGCTGACATGTAACGTTTTGGCATTCCGTAAGTTACCTGTTGCTAAAGCGAACTATCTGGTTCCTGCTGGTTCCTGAAAATCTATTCCATTGTATAAAGCGGGTGAGGCTCTGGTACAGATGGTGTTTTAGCACGTTTTGGCAACTTTACCAAGACATGCTCGTTTCCAGAGCCGAAATTGAATAGTAAATGAACAAGATTGAACTGCCAGTCTTCATCCTCAAGCAAAATTTTATTCAAATCTCCTTGACCAACCGAATAAAGCTCGATAAAAAAACGAAATGCCGCCTAACGGTGGACATATCAGGTTTGTTTTATCAAAATACAGAACAGGGCAGCATTTCCCGGAGACATCTTCTGAAGATGGTTTATTAAAACAGACAAAGATGTCTGCCCCGCATGTGGCCTGAATTGTTTGAAGTCAGTTCCGACTGACAAATTTCGCAGGATTATTGAAAGGAAAACACAATCGAGACAACTCACCGAGTAAATGAGCAGATCAGGGTCACACCTGTGAGAGTCATCAACTACGATGGCGAAAAATTGGGGATTATCGATACGCTTGAAGCGAAATCCCTTGCTCTGGAGGCTGGAATGGACCTTGTTGAGGTCGCACCGAAAGAAAATCCTCCCGTCTGTCGAATTATGGACTATGGAAAGTTCAAATACGAACAGAAGAAGAAATTGAGCAAAAACACAAAAGTCCATCAGACTCAAATGAAGGAAATCCGGCTTCGCCCTAAAATTGGGGAGCATGACATCGATTTTAAGATGAAGAAAGCCCGTGATTTTCTTGCTCATAACGACAAAGTGAAGCTGAACGTGATGTTCAGAGGGCGAGAAAATGCGCATCACGAACGAGGACGTGAAATCCTGAACAGTATTATCGCCAGTTTGGAAGATATCTCCAAAGTTGAAAAGCCACCTGGGATGGAAAGTGGGCGAAGTATGTCCGCAATCCTGGCCCCCAAGTAATTTCCAGGCAATTCAACTGTATGAAACCAGAAACTTTTTTCCGTGTTGCGGGTGATATGACTACCGGTCGGGGGAATTGCCTGCTATACTCCGCGACTTCGATTTCAGACGGAGTTGCATTTTTCTGATATCTATATGGTGGTGTTGCGTAACATAACTGCTTACAAAGTAGGAAGTTACGGTTTTTAGTCAGATGATTTATATTATCGTTAGAAGAGAAATCCTACTCTTAAGCGGGGTAGCGAATACTGGTGAAAGAATGC
>WFOZ01000187.1 GCA_015487825.1 Planctomycetaceae bacterium | reverse complement strand
GAGAGATTCTCTCTGACGATACTCAACTGATTTGGGAAATAAGACATTCGGTCCACAACAACAAATTTTGGACGTGTCTGCTCCCGGAAGCATTTCATCATTTTACAAAGAGTTCCACCTGCAGCGGTTCCTATTTCAAGATGAGAGCCAGAGAAATTCTTTTCGCAAATAATCTTCTGCAGGAAGTTTTGCTCTGCAGGAGTCATTTCCGCTTCCAGCGTTTTAGAACATTGTCGCATTTAATCGAACCTTTATGCTGTAACTTATACCGGCAAACTGACGGAGGAAATTACCGTATTTCTTAATCGTGTAGTCTCTTCAGCATGATATGATGTATCATGACACATCTATACGAATTTGATATCAACCTGCTTTATGCAATAAATTATCAAGTATTTCTTTGGGCTGATGATTGAGTGCTTTAGATTCTTCAAATCCTCTGATGAAATTCCTCAAAGGCTTCTGGATACCTTTCCCTTTGAATAAATATTCGATCCATCCCTTGGATTTTAATCTGTTTTTCAGTTTGTTAACAGATTGCTGGCTTGGGTATTCTATCTCTGAGATATTTTGCTTTGCTTTAAATAATATGCTCAGGTTGTTATTTGTATCTATTTTAAGTACCTCAAAGTATTTACTTGCACAGGCAATCAGGGAATCTACACTAAAATAAAAGAGATGAGCCTTGAAGAATATATTATGAGGTGATGCATCATTGGCCTCAATCCAGGGCACTTCAACAGACAACGTTCCTCCCTGATTCAGCAAGTTGTATAGTTTATTGAATGCATGTAACGGACAGGGCAGGTGTTCCAGCACATGATACAGTGTAATTATGTCGTACTTGCCTTGTATTGCGTCTAGCTCGCCGGTTGTTAATTCACAGTTATACTCATTCTTTGCATATTCTGAATATCCTATGTTCGGATCAACTCCCTGTGATCTGTAGCCCAATGCACCTGATAGATAGACAAACTCTCCTCCACCTGCACCTATGTCCAACAGCCTCCCTTCGTAAATCCCTTCTTCTTTCAAGAACTCTAATCTTTGAAGAGCGGCTTTGCCGGCGCGATAGATATGTTTAGGTTTAGGGGTATATGATTTCTTATAATCAACCCGATAATTGTGAGAATAATACTCTTGCAATTCTTCAGTAGTTGGAATTGGATTTTGTTGTATCAATCCACATTTCTGACATAAAGATACCCGCAGTTTTTCCGAAGTCTTTGCATCAGTATCAGATAGATCCTCGAAAGAATCATTTCCACATAGTACACACTCCATAATACACCTTGTTGGATAGTAGGAAATTAATAATATAATATATTGGATCTATGCGGCTTTAACTCCAACACGTCCGGTGTAGTCGGTTCGGTGTAACAGCATCGGGATTTTATGCGAAGCGAAATATTCGTCCACTGCTTGCCTGGCGCCTTCCCAGTGGCCGTAGTCATCGATGATTAGCACACCTCCGGGAGAAAGCAGTGGGTAAAGATTTTCCAGTTCATGTTTGGTTGATTCATACCAGTCGGTATCAAGGCGCAGCACTGCGATCTGTTCGGGGAGCGTTTCGGGCATTGTCTCTTCCACTTTTCCCTTAACGAACTGAATGCGATCCATCGGGTATCCACAACCAAGGATATTGTTGTGTACTTCACCATATTCTGCCCTGCACCAGGTGGAGCTGTCTTCATCGACCTGTTTTTCAGCAAAACCGACATCGAGTGCTTCGCCGTCACATCGTTTATCGCCTTCACTCGGCCTGGGCATTCCTTCGAAAGTATCGTAGAGAAATACTTCACGATCAATTGCAGAGAGTTTTTTTAAAGTGAGCAGTGAAGACATGACTGCTCCTCCTTTCCAGACCCCGCATTCGACGATCGCACCAGGTATATTATTCTGGACAACGTGCCGGGTCGCTTCGATAAAGGCGTAAATTCGATCCGGGCTCAGTAGCGTAAACGGCTGGACTTTCTCAATGATCTGGCGATCCTGTGAAGTTAAGTCGGGCATATTTTTGCCAAGTTGTTTACTCATCGCTTTTTGCCGCATATTCTTTTTTATGCTTCGCAGAACTGATTTCACACTTTTGGGCAACAGAGACATATTACTTATCCTGGAAATTGATTATTTGTTTTGAATCAAGCAGCTTTTGCTCGATTGTTTTTTTCTGCCAGCAGGCGGTATTTCAGAAAGGAGCCTCCTGCAATGTGTCGTGCCAGAAATAAGCCGGTTGCTCCATCCAGAAATCCAGCTCGTATCACATAAGCTTTTATAAAATTGCCCACACAGTGGATGTAAGGTTCAGCAACATTGGCTGTGCGTCCTTTATTAGCCAAATGTTCGACCATCATATGAATATATTTGCGATTTCGTTCAACAAATTCATCTTTCGTGTGATAGCTGTAGTGCAGCATTCTTGTTTTCAGTTTACCGACTTCACCATCGATAATAATGGTTTCATGCGGGTTTGTTCCGCCCCACTTTGCTTTTGATTTTTTGAACAGACGTAACTGGTAATCGGGACTCCAGTTGCCATGTTTTATCTCTTGAGTACCAACAAATGTTCGTCGACCTATCCGATAGCCGGCTTTTGTGAAATCAAGTTCTCTGATTTCATCAATTAACTCAGGGACCAAAATTTCATCAGCATCAAGGGAAATAACCTGTTCGTGCTCGCATAGGGACAGAGCGTAGTTTTTCTGATTGATAAAATTATCAAAAGGGCGAGAATGAATACAGACATTTGCAAAGCGTGCAGCAATTTCCAATGTTGCATCTTGAGAGCCGGAATCAACAAGCACAACCTGATCGCACCAGGTAAGAGATTCCAGGCACTGCCCGATATATTCCTGTTCGTTATAACAGATAACAGCTGCCGAAAAGGGGACTCGGTTTTTGGATTTTAATCTATTCTTCTGCATGATCCCTCCCTGAATCATCAACGAAGCATCTTGAAAGTAATCATGCGGCCCGCGAGGCGGTTTCTGCTGTTTGCATGTTGCTTTCTCCCACTGAAAACTGCTGAGTGGATCGGGTTTTCTCAAAGACCATCACTATTGATCGTCCCGTTAAGGCGCCTTTAGAATTGATATCTTTGTAGATATCTTCGTTTCGCTTGCGGTATTGTTCATATTCTTTTGAGAAAAACAGTGAGCGAGACCAGAGTTTACCCGCCAGAGAGATGCCAGCATAAACCGGCATCAAAAATCCTCTTTTCGGTTTATCTCCACGAACCTGAGCCACTTTTGCCCCGAAATAATTTCCAAGATATCGCATCGAGTGGTAAGACATCGGT
>WFOZ01000186.1 GCA_015487825.1 Planctomycetaceae bacterium | reverse complement strand
TGGTAGTCGGGATGAAAATCATGGATCAGTTCGGGGGTAACCACTCCATAAAGTGATGTCAGATTGCGTAAGGTGAAATCGAAATGGTCCCTCATGAGCATTCCATCCAGATTACCAATGTGGGGGCCGAGTATTGCCTGCTGAGTGTTGGAAATCGCAATCGCGTTTTTCTGATGTCCTCCTACTGCAACAAAATGCTGTCCGGTTGGAACAGGCAAGCAAAGTGGAGCAAGCCCTCTTGCGAGCCGGATCGTCATCGCACGCCCTGCAACAACCTGCATCACACTGTCATCAACTGCATTAAGAATGGGACGGTCGTGATGCAAAAAACAGTCTGCCAGATCGCCTAATTTTTCTTCAGCTTCTTCAACATCTACAGCCAGCGGCTCTCCCTCAATATTTCCGCTCGTCACAACCAGTGGTTTACCAAACAGTTCTGCAATCCAGTCATGCAACGAACTGCCCGGCAACATAATACCCAGGGTATGAAGTTGGGGAGAAACAGCCGGCGCGATGGGCGTTTTCGGTTTGGTTTGTAGAATCACAATCGGGTTTGCGGGGCTGCATAACAGGTCACGTTCTTCTGGAGAAACAAAGGCGAGTTCTTCAGCCTGTTCGATGTTTGCAACCATCACCGCCAACGGCTTTTCCTTTCGCTGTTTTCTGCTGCGAAGTCTCCGCACGGCTGCTTGATTTGTCGCATCAACCAGAAGCTGATATCCCCCCAGTCCTCGCATTGCCACAATGCGGCCTTCTTCCAGCTTCTGGCAGACAAACCGGATTGCTTCCATGTTTTGCGAAATCGGATTGCCCGATTTATCCGTTGCCCAGGCTTTGGGACCGCACGTTGGACAACTGATTGTCTGTGCGTGAAATCGACGGTTGTTGCTCTGGCGGTATTCCGCTTCGCAGTCTATGCACATTTCGAAACGATCCATCGCAGTTTCTGCTCGTTCGTAGGGCATCTTTCGGATGATGCTGTAACGAGGGCCACAATTTGTGCAACTGATGAATAAATCCTGATAGCGTCTGTTGGTTGGATCCTTCGATTCCTGCAAACAGTGCTGGCAGATTCCTGCATCGACCGGCACCAGAGTGCTGAGTGGGCCGGCATGATTGCTTTGCAATTGTTCACACTTTTGAATGGCAAAATTTTTGCTTTCACGCAGAGCAGATTTTTCCGAGATCAATTGGTCAATTCTGGCCTGCTTCGGCAACGCATCCATCAACTCGTTTCGAAATCGCTCGATAGCAACGGAATCACCTTCAACGAAAATATGTACGCCATCGCTCTGATTGCTGACAGAACCTGCCAGTTGACATCGCTGTGCCCATTGAGAAATCGCAGGCCGTACCCCCAGACCCTGTACATAGCCCGATAATACGATCTGCAACGCGATCAGGTTTTCCTGCGTTTCAATTTGTTGCTTGTTCATAGGGCCAATCTTTTCGCAGGATCACAAACAGAGACGTTATACTTTGCATCCCTATCAATAACTCGTTTAACGGCAAGCCGAAGGCGACTGTGTTCGTGAGCCAAATAAGTTTGCAGGCCAGACAGTCAAACAAAAAACGGCTCATCTGGAAGTTGAGTGCTTCCTGGTTTCCAAGAAGTCATTTAGCCACGGATGAACAAAAAAACAGTCGCCTTCGACTTGCCGTTAAACTAATCATTGTGTCATACAGAATCATCTTGTCACAAGTGCCTCTCTTTGTTGTTCCAGGTATTTACACCACTGAGGAATTCCTTCGCCGGTTGTTGCACTGGTTGTGAAGATTTCCAATTTGGGTTGTATCAAGCGAGCGTCTTCCATTGCAGTTTCAACATGGAAAGGAAGATAAGGGAGCAGATCGATTTTTGTCAGGAGCATTGCATGAGAAGTGCGAAACATTTTCGGATACTTGCCCGGCTTGTCATCTCCCTCTGTCGTACTGAGCAGCGAAACCCGCAAATGTTCCCCCAGATCGTGCGAAGCAGGACAGACGAGATTTCCTACGTTTTCGATCAAAAGAATATCGATTTCAGGCTCGCCCAGTTCCTGCCAACCTTGTTCTACGAGCGCAATTTCTAAATGACAAGCTCCTCCGGTTGTCAGTTGTTTCACCGGAACGAGCGGTGCGAGCCGCTGGGCATCGCGGTCGGTGGCAAGATCTCCCACAAGCACGCCGAGTCGCAAGCGATCTCCCAGTTCCCGAACAGTCGCTTCAAGCAGACTCGTCTTTCCGGTGCCGGGCGAGGAGACCAGATTAACAATGAGCGTTCCCTGTCTGGACAATTTCTCGCGGAAAGCATTTGCCCGCTGTTTCTTCTGTGCCTGGATATCCCGGTTGACTGGAATAGAAGTTTTCATGTCGGTTTCACCATCTCCAAAGGCGCATCAGAGTCAATCGTGATATCAAGCAGACGAAACGCATCTCCACCGGTTATTCTAACACTGTCTCTTATACACATCTGACG
>WFOZ01000185.1 GCA_015487825.1 Planctomycetaceae bacterium | reverse complement strand
CCCAAGCAGGAGCTTGGGAACGCGTTGAATCAACCACGCCTCATGCCGATTCGGTGTTTCAAATAATGAGATAGTGCAGCGTCTACATGCTCGCTGGTCAAAATCACTTTGTAATCGATAACATGTCCCGCGCAAAAGCGACGCACTTCGGTCAGATATTGCCGCATTGCTTCCAGGTAATCGTCCCGCAATCCTCGTGGATCGCAAACCAGTTCCCCCGTTTCTTCGAGTCCTTCAAATTTTGTTGTGCCGGAATAATCGAAATTCACTTCCTGATCATCAAGCACATGAAACAGCATTACATCGTGACCGCGCAATCTTAAAAGTTTTAGTCCTTTGAAAAGTTCTTCGCGATCGGTAAACAGATCAGAAATCAGAATCACCAAACCGCGGCGAACACGTTGTTCAGCCGTGATACGAAGAATATCGAAAATGCCTGTTTTACTTTTTCCCGGTTCCGATTGAACCAATGTTTCCAGAATCGCATGCAAATGTGTATGCTTGCTGCGAAAAGGAAGCGTCGCCTGCACCTGCTCATCAAAAGTGGTCAGTCCGACCGAATCCTGTTGCTTCAACAGCATGTACGCCATCGCTGCGGTCAGTTGTGTACCATAATCGAATTTTGAAATTTTCCCGGAACCAAAAGACATCGATTCGCTGACATCCAACAGTATCGAGGCTCTTAAATTCGTCTCCTCTTCATATTGTTTGATGTAAACCTTGTCTGTTTTCGAAAAGACTTTCCAGTCGATGCGGCGCACATCATCACCGGGAGCGTATTCGCGATGCTGGGCGAATTCGATTGATTGTCCAAAATAAGGGCTGCGATGTAATCCGCTCAGAAATCCTTCGACGACATTGCGAGCCTGCAATTCCAATCGAGAAATTCGATGGACGACATCAGGCGGCAAAAATCTTTTTGAGTCTTGGATCACTTGTCAATTCACCTTCTTTGGTCGGGGTTACTTCCAGCAAACGTTCGATCACATCGTCCGTGGTAATTCCTTCACTCTCTGCGGTAAAGTTGGTCACAATGCGGTGCCGTAAAACCGGCTTGGCGAGCGCGGAAATATCATCGGTGGAAACATGCGTTCTGCCATTAAGCAGCGCCCGCGCTTTCCCGCCGAGAATTAAATTCTGCACTGCTCGCGGCCCTGCTCCCCAACCGAGCCACTGTTTTACAAAATCGGGGGCGACTTCTTCGCGAACTCGTGTCTGCCTTACCAGCGCGAGTGTGTATTCAATTACATGATCGGTAATCGGCACCTGCTTGACGACACGCTGCAAGGCGATAATTTCCTCAGCGGTCAGCACATGATCGACTTCATCCGCCTGTAACCCCGTTGTCGCTTTGGCAATCGCTTTTTCTTCCGCAAAGCTGGGGTAATCGACAAAAACTTTGAACATGAAACGGTCCTGCTGGGCTTCGGGCAGCGGGTAGGTTCCCTCCTGTTCAATTGGGTTTTGTGTCGCCATGACGAAAAACGGATCACTCAATTTGTGCTGAGTCTGCCCGATAGAAACTCGCCGTTCCTGCATCGCTTCCAATAACGCCGCCTGCGTTTTGGGAGGTGTTCGGTTGATTTCATCTGCCAGAACCATGTTATGAAACAACGGCCCTTCAATGAAACGAAATTCCCGTTGACCGGTATCGCGATTTTCCTGCAGCACTTCCGTTCCGGTAATATCAGCAGGCATTAAATCGGGAGTGAATTGAATGCGACTGAAATTGAGATCCAGACAGCGTGACAACGTACTGATCATCAAAGTCTTTGCGAGCCCGGGGACTCCTTCAAGAAGCACATGCCCCCGGCTGAACAGGGCGATCAACAGTTGATCAATCACGTCCTGCTGACCAATAATCACGCGCTGCATCTGCTCGCAAATCTGCTGGTAGGCACGGTTCAGTTTTTCAATCGACTCATCGGGAAGTGGCGTATCATTCATGAATTGTCATCTCATTATAATGAATGTTAATTGACTATCTTAACTATAACTTTCTCACCTCGTATCGTAATGGTCAGTCACCTGTTTCGAACAGAGCCAATAACGGTTTTTCGGCAGAATTTCAATAACTGAAAATTGTGTGCTACGACACATGGTAAACGGGATTGACATCAATACTCCATTTCCCTGCCCTTTTCCAGTTCGCAGCGTCCCATACTGTAACGTGCGTTGACATCCTGCAAAGGACGCTCGTAGCAAATTCCTTCGCTACAATAATAACGCATCGCATCGATACTGAGCGGACCGAAATATCCCTTTTGGGCAAATTCCTGAGCCAATCGCATCGTCTGCAAACGAGAAATTGTCCAGTTTTCTCTTTCAGGATTATCTGTTTGCGAAACGAAACGATTGCTGAGATACCTGCCGGAATCATCAGTAAGAAGTTCTGTCATTCCCAGAAATAAAACTTCGCCAACAGGGGAGATTTCATAGTGAAAACTCATCTCCTCAATTCGATTCAACCACGGCTCAAAAAAAACTCTGCCCGAATGTAGCAGCCGTTTTTTTAACCAGTTGATAGTCGGTGGCGGAATCTCCCGTCCCTGCCCGATCATTCGCTCTCGTGCAGACATGCTGAACTCCGCTTTCATGACCCATTTTTCATCGTCAGGAAAACTCGTCAGCTGCTTGTTGAGATCTTCGAGGTCCAACAGCTCAATCGCCCCGGTTGGTGCGGATTCCCATTGTCGTTCGTACTCGAATGATGTCGCCCGGGAATTGGCCCAGGCGATAATTGGCATCTCAGGGTGTTGAGTTTTCCAACCTTGATTTTCAGCCCAGCGAATCAGTTTTTTTGTCCAGCCCCAGGGAACAAATTCGATTTCTGTATGTTGAGGAATTTGATCAACCTGCCGGATACCAACCACACCTGCCTGTTTCATCCAATATTGCCAGGTCTCTGTTTCATCGATCAACAACTGCGGCAACCAGAGATAATCTCCCGGACTCATTAAGGGAATCAGCGAAATGCACCACTTTGCATTCACTTCGCGAAGATTTCGAGAAAGCTGTTGAAGCGGCGTATGACCAAGGGAGTGCTCAAAATCAAAATTCCCATAAAACAACCGGG
>WFOZ01000184.1 GCA_015487825.1 Planctomycetaceae bacterium | reverse complement strand
GGTGTCTGGAGATGGGGAAGCCGAAGTGGCCGCGTATGCTCAGGGATTTCGGCAGTCCTCGGTTCTCTGCAATCATGGACAGATGTGTTACTACCCTGAGGTAATCAGACGGTGATTAAATATAGCTCGTGCATGAGTAATAAGTTGGTGTATATAATATAATCGATGTTGTCTAATTGAATTTAAGATTTCTCCGGTTTAGTTTATTTTTTTGTACCACTTTTATGGTTGTCTACGAGGTCAGCGGAACGGCTTTGGAGCGTTTATTCCTGCCTCAGGATAGCGGCCAAAAAAAGGGTGGATGCCTGCTCTGTCCCCCACGTCATATATATTTTGACGACACAATACACGAGGTCATCCGGGTCCGGCAAAAGGGCCCGACAAAAAGGCAAGGCTCATTCGTTAGCCCTTCTGCCAGATAAAATCTTCTTCTGTCCGCCACAAACGGTGCATCAGAATGGCAAGTTTACGGGCCACAGCGACCCGGGCAGGTTTGCTCCCTTTCTGTTCGGCCAGTCTTTGCCCCCATAGTTTGAGGGCACAGTCTTTCTTCACCCGGCCCAGAATACTGTTGGCCGCCTCATAGAGTGCGCGGCGCAACATCCGGTCACCAAATTTCGAGATATGTCCTGACACGTCCATCTCTCCCGACTGGAAGCGTCTCGGGGTCAGCCCCGCATAGGCCCCCACATCACGCGAATGTTTAAATCTCGCCGGGTCTTCGATGCTGGTTGTATAGGTTAACGCCGTCACCGGCCCCACGCCCGGAATGGTCATCAAACGGCGACAGACCGGATCGGTGGCGGCACGCTTCTTCATCTGTTTGTCCAACCTGGCAATCTCCTGCTCAAGGGCATTCAGGGCTGTGATCAGGGGAACAAGCAGTGCCTCCAAAGCCGGTTCCTGCCGGAACAGATAAAACAGCCGCTCATGTCTCTTGCCCGGCGTGGTTGCTTGCCCCAGCTTCAGGCCAAACAGTTTCAACAGGCCCCGTAACTGGTTGACCATATCCGCATGGCTTTTCACCAGTTGATGACGCACCCGCAGCAGGGTCCGGGCCAGATGGGTTGCCTTACCCTTGATATGGACCTGCTTGTACCAGCCTGTGCGGGCCAGCTGCGCCAGTCCCTCCGCATCATTGACATCACTCTTGTTGAGCCGGGTCGACAGTACCCCCTTGGCATGGCGGGCGCAGATACAGGCCGCCGGCAGACCGCGTTTTATCAGACCATGATAGAGAAAACACGATAACGGCCCCGTCTCAAAAATCACTTTCTCAAGATGGGGCGCATGCTTGTTCAGGGTCCGCTTCAAGGTTTCCGGGTCAGTGGCACAGACGCCTTGCCAGTGCAACTTGCCTGCCCCGTCAACAAGGCAGATATGAGTTTTCTTGTCAGACACATCCAGTCCGGCGTATAATAAAGTCATGGGTCATTCTCCTGTGTTTGTGGCAGCTTTGTTCATCAAAACCGACCTCGTTTTAACATACTGGAGAATGATCCTACTTCAATTACGCTACGTCCCCGGATTTCGTCAAAAGGTTACCTGCTTCGGTTGATAATAACACTTTGGTTGCATTATTAGAGTAAGCCCCTTAGGCTTGATGAAGAATAAAGAAATCTGATGAGAGGACCACATGAAGCGAATTTCAAAAACTTTTTTCGCTGTTTTTACAGGTTTGTTGATTTGCAACATGACAGCTTCTGCCTATGTCGACAAGAGCAAAGAAGCCTTGCTGCAGAAAGACCATAGAACAGCTATGGCCGATTATATAGTGGCCGCGAAACAAGGAAATGCGGAAGCTCAATTCAATCTTGGTAGTATTTATAGTGAGGAAGGAGGGTTTGGCAGGCACGAGATAGCGGCCAAGTGGTACCGCAGGGCTGCTGAGCAGGGCCATGTAGAAGCTCAGTTCAACCTTGGTTATTTCTACACGACTGGACTAGGTGTTGTTCGGGATTTTAAAAAGGCTGCAAAGTGGAATCGTATGGCGGCTGAGCAAGGCCATGCAAAAGCCCAGTTAGAGCTTGGCCTGTTGTATTCACTTGGGTTAGGCGTTCTTCAAGATGGAAAAGAAGCTGCGAAGTGGTTGAATATGGCAGCACAGCAAGGCCAGATGAAAGCTCAGATGCAACTTGCTTCTATGTATGTCGCTGGAAAAGGTGTGCGCCAAGATAATAAAGAGGCTGTGAAGTTGTTCCGCATGGCGGCTAAGCAAGGAAATGAGAAAGCACAACATAACTTGGGCGTTATGTATGGACGCGGTCAAGGGGTGGAGCAGAATCACAATGAGGCCGCGAAATGGTACCGCATGGCTGCAGAGCAAGGAAATGCAGGCGCTCAGAATAATCTGGGTACCATGTATCTTAACGGACAGGGTGTTCTTCGTAATCGGGGGACACAATACTTATTAATTGACTTTTAGGCGTATTTCTGTTAGGTATTGAGTCCTTCGATTTCCATTATAGCCCCATCCTTTCTTTGTCATTCTGAACTTGGTTCAGAATCCATTTGTCCGTTTTACAGATGCTTCAAACATGGACCCTGAAACAAGTTCAGGATGACGACTATAGAAATTTGAATGCAATATACCACATTCTTGTAATTCTAAGAAATGACTTCATAGTAGATATTATTGTATGTTTTTCTTCGCCTAAGGTTATTGAAATATATTTTTTAATTACCATATGGTAAGTATAATAATTTTAGCCAGATAGGTAAGATAAGCTGGAGTGCGATTCTCCTTAGTATTCCCTGTCTCGGTGACCTTCTTTGTTTTTGGGTACTATTTGCCCATAATTTATATTATGAAACGATCTGTAAAAAAGATGAAAGGAGATTGCCAATGCAAAAGACAGCAAAAAATGAAACGAACAAATGTGACCGCGTAATACAGTCTATGACTAGAACCGTATGGGGCATCGGGGCAGGAATGTTGGCTAGTGCCCTATCTTGCTAAGATTATTAAATAAATTAGGGGCCGCGTTCTATTTAAACCTGTTATCTCATTTCCTCTCAACTCAAATGCTTATTAAAAATCGGGGGACACAATACCTATTAATTGATTTATAGGTGTATTTTTGTTAGCTATTGAGTCCTCCGATTTCCATTATAGCCCCTATCCTTTCTTTGTCATTCTGAACTTGGTTCAGAATCTATTCGTCCGTTTTCCAGATGTTTCAAGCATGGGCCCTGAAATAAGTTCAGGGTGACGACTTATCAATTCTCCACCGCAGGCAATCCATCGATACTTACCCGGTTTTTTTCGTTGAAATAGTCTTTCAGGCTCTGTTCGTCTTTGCTGTCGATCCATTTATACAGGGTTTGGCGTTCTCCTGCGCCTTCGTATATGGGCTG
>WFOZ01000183.1 GCA_015487825.1 Planctomycetaceae bacterium | reverse complement strand
GCTCGGAGATGTGTATAAGAGACAGGCGTGCAAGATATCGTTCAAATTCTCTGTCATAAGAATCCCATTTATCCCCTGAAAGTGGAGGTTTCCCAAGTTGGAGCATCAATGCAACCACTTTTTCATCAGCATGTTGAACGTGCCTTAAAGCATCTCCCAATGCTGCCCGAACTTTGGGTGAAGGATCAACGATCAGCAATTGAGCAACTTCTAAAAACTGGCTATTAGAACGAGGCTGTGCAGCGGCAATCCTGATCGCCTCGTGACGAATGTTTGCGTTTGAATCGATGGCAAGTTGCATGAGGATTGACGTTTCGATATTCGAGACACCTTCTAATGCCCATAACGCGCCAAGGCGTTTATCGTCTGCTGTTTTCTCGTCGATAATAAGTTGCTTTAACTTGGGGATCAGTTCTTTAGCATCTCGATCAACAATTTCCTGCCATGTCAAATCGGCAATGCGAGCATTGGGTGAACCCAGATGTGTTAATAAATCGACCGATGGTATTTCGCTCAAGTTCGGCGGTGCAATACGTGGCTGTTTCTTCTGACGAATTCGCCAGATGCGGCCACGTGTTTTATCACGCGCAGGGTGATTTCTCGGGACTTCATTATGCGAAATAATTTTGTTGTACCAGTCGGTGACATACAGGCAGCCATCTGGCCCAAATTGAATTGCAACGGGACGAAATTTTGAATCTTTTGAAGTAAGAAAATCGGGCAGTTTTTCGTATCGATAACGTTCGCGATCAGGAGTTGCTCGAATGACCTGGATGGAACTTGTAATGGGATTGGCAACGTAAAAAATCCGTGGTCCATTCGGTTTCGCATTCTTCAAGCCCCACGGGTAGCTCCAACCATCACGATCATCGGCAATCGCCAGCCCACTCAAGCCAGTCCCCCCCATTTGCGGAGGTGCCAATGGGGGCGGCATCAGTGGTTGATAAGATCGCAGTTTGTCTTGTGATCCTGTTTTATAATAACCCCCTGGTTGGTAAGGGATAATCGGATAGCCAATATCGTTCGCCTCTTGTAGCCACGTTTCCCCTTCACGAGAAATTGTCAGCCCCCAAATGTTGTTTGGGCCTGCGGTTAGGGTTTCGAAATCAGAACCATCATGCGTAAATCGAGCGAGCTTGCATTGATCGAAGCTGATTACCTTCGGACCGCTGGCAAAAGCGTGACCATCTGGACGGCGTACTTTTGATCGATTAAATAGACCTTGTGCAACCAATATCCAGCCGCCCGGCGTGCGTGTGAATTGATGTGGAAAAAGATGCGAATCCTGAGTGCCGAAGCCCGTCAGGATGACTTCGTGTTTATCAGCTTTTCCATCTGCATTGGTGTCGCGATACAAGCGGATATCGTTTCCGTACTGCACATAAACGCCATCTTTATACGGGAGTATTCCCAACGGCATCACAAGACCATCGACAAAAACCCGCGGCTTAGAAATCTGCTTGCCGAAAGGTTGATCGAACACCAGTATTTTGTCTCGCCCGCCATTGGCGAACAGCCGCTGCGATGCCTCTGCGTTTTCATTCGCATCGACAGGGTATTCGAACGCCGTCATCGTCCACATGCGAGCCTGTGCATCAAACGCAACTGTAATGAATTTACCGATCTCCTCTGATTCAGAAGCGACAAGTTCAACTTCAAACCCTTCTGGAACTTCAAAACCACGCAGTTCTTCTTCAGGGGAAAGAGGAGTCGAATCAACGCTCATCTGCTCAGCAACTTTATTTGTCGGAGCTTTTTTTCGCTGTTTGAATTTCTCCCATGTCATCACACCAGGAGTTGGTGGTAACCGAATGATGGTGATCTCCTTAATTTGCACCAACGCTTTTCCACCGCCATGCACTTGAAATCCAATCTGTCCATCAAGCGGAATGCCTGCGTCTTTTTCCGTATAATCGAGAGCAGGCACGCCGTTTATCCATGATTGAATCCGCTTACCTTCAGTACGAATTCGGTATTCGTTCCATCCATTTTCATCAACTGCCTTGTTGACTGTTTCCAAATCAGCAGCCTGTCCAACCACTTTATTTCGGCGAGACTCATCATACAATTTCCCCCACCACCCTTTGCCTGCATCAACCTGATAGCCACTCATTTCAGAGCTGTTCTGCACTCGAACACTTCGGATCTGAATTCCGGAGTTAATAAAGCCTTCTGTCCCCTGAATACGAATTTTTAACGTCAAGTCAAAATTCTGATACGATTTTTTGGTTGCAATAAATGTATTGTACGGCACTTTTTTCTTGAGTGAACCACCAGAAATCGCGCCGTCAGTTACAGTCCACCATTGTTGATCGCGCGGAATCACTTCCCAGTCATCAAGCGATTGACCATCAAAAAGCAATGTTGGTTTTTCCTCTGCGAATATCGAAACAGAGAAGATGGCAAACGCAACGATGATGATCAGATTCGTAAACAATTGATGCTTTGAGATATTCATTACCGTTTTCCTGGCAGGCGGGATGTTTGGGATAATCGTAGGTTAGGCTCTTATCAATGAAATGCTGTGCAACAGTGGCAGGATATTTCCAGGCGAGCCGGGGGTGTTAACCCCCTGGTTACTCTGCTGCTACAGATCGGCAACCAATTGGCACTCGAAAGTTACCAGGGTCATCACTGACCCGGCTCGCCTGATACCTGTTTGGTTCCGGCTATGCCGGGTTAGGGTCATTCAACATTGAAATCGAAAACGATGACTCGTTCCAGGCAGGGAACGACAACCTCTTTCACTTGTTCGTGAATTGGATGCGGTAAATAGGTATCTCTCGCTTCCGGACTTTCAAACGTCATAATGAATCCATGCGTGAATTCATCATTCAGCCCTTCCGAACTGTCGTAAGGACCGTGGCACATGTCGATCAGCCCCGGGATTTTCCCAACCATGCCGTGCATCTCTGCAAAGCAGTTCTCAATTTGTGCGGAGGTAATTTCTTTCTTGAAGAGAAATACGCCATAATGTTTAACTTGCGGCATGTCTGGTTCCTCAGTTGGAATTATTGTTGCTTGGAGATTGACAAGTTATCGAGTAACGATTCGGCACACGCTGTTGAAAAATCGGGAGCGTTGATATCGCAATCCATGAATCGGATGGGGATGTCATCTCTTAATTCACTGGCAAGTGTGTCAAACAGTGCAGTGTCTGCCTCTGGATCATAAAAAGGCTCACCTTCTTTGCTGATGACACTGATTCCCTTTTCTGGAATAAGTACCGTAACCGGAGCCGTGTAGGTGTTTATTTTATTTGCAAGAATCTTCCCAAGTTCGCGGCACTCCTGCGCAGTTGTCCGCATCAGCGTGACTTGCGGATTGTGGATGTAAAACGTGCGATCTTTGAACTTTTCAGGTATCGATTCGCGTTCGCCAAAGTTGACCATATCAAGACATCCGGGAACGACAATTGCAGGCAATCTGGCTTTTCCGGTCGCATCTAATCTTTGTGGACCTGCAGAAAGTGTCCCTCCCACAAGTTCGTCCGCCCATTCGGTTGTGGTGATATCAAGAACTCCCGCAACCATGCCGCTTTCAATCAGTGATTCCATTGCACGTCCCCCCGCACCGGTTGCATGAAAAACGAGAACTTCATAACCAGCTTGTTCCAGTATTGGGATGGCAGCATTTACGCAATCTGTTGTGTTGCCGAACATGCTTGCCACGATGATAGGTCGCTGATCGCTGACTTCGATTGAAGTATCGACCATGCCACAAATTGCGCCGACTGCCCGACTGAAAATCGTCCGCGAAATTCGATTCAACCCCGCCACATCGACAATGCTGGGCATCATCACAATATCTTTTGTTCCCACATAATGAGCCGTATTGCCGCTGGCAAGTGTAGATACCATCAGCTTCGGAAACCCGATCGGCAAAGCTCGCATCGCTGCGGTTGCAATCGCGGTG
>WFOZ01000182.1 GCA_015487825.1 Planctomycetaceae bacterium | reverse complement strand
TTGTGACAGGGAGCAAACAAGTCTTCTTTTTGTGTTCGAATATCTTTACGTTCCATCGGAACAATCCCAATTAAATTGCGAGAGAACCAGGAGCGTAACCGGTTCTTCAAAAAATAATCCGCCGCCGCAACCGGTCTTACTTGATGAATGATCGATAATGGAAAAAGAGACATCAGAACCAGTGCATCGAGATGGCTGTTATGATTGGCTGCAATAATCGCCGGACCTTTTTGGGGCAGATTGTTTTTGCCGCGAATGTTCAAGCCCAGCACCACAAATACGAGAGGCTTGACAACAACAGCAAAAAACAGAACTTTCAGGACTCTGCTCATCTATTAATAAGCCATATAATAGAGGTAATGAAAAAAGACGGGTGAAGTGAAAATCAAGCTATCGAGACGATCCAGAATCCCGCCATGTCCGGGAATCAAACTACCGCTGTCTTTGATTTCTAAATCTCGTTTAATCGCAGAGACGACCACATCACCAATAAACCCGGCGATACTGATAATCAACCCCGCCAGCAAACTTTGCTCCCAAGGTAACGGCGTTAACATCGGACCCACAAAAGCCGCTGCTGTAGTGACAGTGATCACACCTCCCAGAAACCCGGCCCATGTTTTATTCGGACTGACGGCAGGAATGATCTTTCGCTTCCCAAATAATTTTCCCCAGACATATTGACTGACATCGTTAAATTCAGTGGCGAAAATCAAAAAGATAATCAATCCCATCGCCCCGGCTTCCCTGTTTTTTACCGGCAAAACCAGCAAGTAGGCAATGTGGCTGAGACAAAATACCGTCAGCATCACCGCCCAGTGCATGATTCCTGCAGAGCGAATAAATCCCTTTGTTTCGCCCAGCACGACCATTCGCATCGGAAGGAGAAGAAAAATCCAAACCGGAATGAATACGATGAACAAGCCGTAAAAACCGATATTCGCAAAATAATATTGGATCGGAATACAAGCATATGCCCAGAAAACAACCCGCCTGTCTGCCTGCCGCGTTGGCACGATGGAGAAAAATTCTTTCAAGGCGAGAAAGCTGATAAACGCAAAAAGAATAATCGTCGTGTTCTTGCCCACTGCGATGCAAATAAACAGAATCGAAATCATCCACCACCAGGATTTCGTCCGTTGATGCAATTCCCGATAATCTTTTTCAGGACGAATAATAGCCAGGACAACCCCAGCGAGCGAACTGAAAACCAGTAGCCCGATAACAGCGACCATCGCATAAAACGAGTTTTGAGGGATATGAAACATTGTTACGATTCTAAAAAGCGATACGCAGAAACGGCACGGCGGTAAACGGTGATGACGCAACCAATCACAATGATACCTAATGCAACCAGCAACGCATAACAGCTTTCCCGCAGGCTCGTTTCAATAGCACCAATCAGACAGGCAATCGTCATTATTGCCATGCGATGCTGTTTCGCCATCGGACCCTGGAAATTAACCGGTGCCCCAATACTCGCAGCCAATGTTCGCACATATGCAGTCATCACCGCCAGTAGGCCTGCGCTCCAGCCAAGTTCCAAGGCAAAATCAAAACCAGTGGCATGAATCGCATAACCTGCTGAAACCAGAATCAACGGATCCGCGATTCTATCAGGAATATCATTGAACAGTTCCCCCGAATTCGTTTTTTTGCCCCCCTCAACCGCAACCATTCCATCAAACAGATTGCACAACAATCGACACTGTATAAAAACAGCAGCCAGTAATAACAGCCACCAATGATCCTCAAAACGAAACCAGATAAAACATGCTGCTGAAATCGCTGCAAAGAATACCGAAGTGACCGAAATCTGATTCGGCGTGATATTCTTTCTACTCAAAAACCGCGCAAACGATTGAATAACCGAAACTCCCCGCACCTTCAACGGTCGCCTGGCTTCGTTCTCATTCATCAGGAACAATTCTGTTTTGATCAAGAGTTCTTAATTGATTGCACGTATAAAGACAGAACAAAAACCCGACAGTAAACGCGGGCAGAATGGTAAAGAAAATGCGAGGCGTTCCGACCATTGTATGTATCAGCACGGTGCAACTTGTCGTGAACATCACCGTCAACACCCCAGGTAACAGCAACTTAAAAACCGGTTTCTCAAACCGGTGATACAAAAACGTCACCACATATACCATAAACAAAGTTACCACCGCACTGGCAATCCCTTGAGCAAGCCCGGAAATTACCCCGTGCTTATATGAATGAGAA
>WFOZ01000181.1 GCA_015487825.1 Planctomycetaceae bacterium | reverse complement strand
TTCCCAGGGTGGACCTTGGGAACGAGGAAATAACATCCAGGAATATCACGAGTTACATCAAGCCTTAAATAGAACCTGGCGCTGTCCAGGTAGGGTCGGGCATTCCAGTCTGGTAGAACAAGGTACAAACTTTTCGTAATAAACGGCCCGTTCGCGAGTCAAATCGGAAGATAGTCGTCTTGGGAACCACATTTGCCAGATCGGAAAGCCTGGCCTACTTTATATTCCCGGTTAAGGACAAACGGAAGATACGGTAAGTATCCGATTATCAGCGAGTGGCAATAAGAATTAAGGTGATGCGCAATGTATGGTTCATTTCAATCTCATTTACAGCAGCAGCTTGATGCAATCCGCGAGGCGGGGTTGTATAAGTCGGAGCGGATTATTGAATCGCCGCAAGATGCTCATATTCAGGTCGGAGGAACAGACGGCACTGCTGAAAAAAGTGTTTTAAATTTGTGTGCCAACAATTATCTGGGATTGGCAGAACATCCGGATGTAATTCAGGCGGCACATGAAGGGCTGGAGCGATGGGGCTACGGGCTTTCTTCGGTACGGTTTATTTGTGGCACGCAGGCAATTCATAAAGAATTGGAAAAAGAACTGACCGAGTTCCTCGGCAGCGAAGATACAATTCTCTATACTTCCTGTTTCGACGCAAACGGCGGTTTGTTTGAAACGTTGCTCACAGCAGAAGATGCAATCATCTCTGATGAATTAAACCATGCCAGTATTATTGACGGTATCCGGCTTTGTAAAGCGAAGCGCTTTCGGTATCGCAACAACTGCATGGAAGATCTAGAGGCAAAATTGCAGGAGGCAGTATCAGCGCGTTATCGCCTGATCGCCACGGATGGCGTTTTTTCCATGGACGGGACGATTGCAAATCTCCCCGGCATCTGCGATCTGGCTGAAAAATATAACGCGATGGTCATGGTCGATGATTCGCACTCGGTCGGCTTCATGGGAACCAGAGGGCGAGGCACACACGAGTATCACAACGTCATCGATAAAATCGACATCATCACCGGAACGCTAGGAAAAGCTCTTGGCGGTGCAAGCGGCGGTTATACTTCCGGGAAAAAGGAAATTATCGAACTGCTTCGGCAGCGTTCGCGTCCCTATCTGTTTTCCAATTCGGTTGCTCCGCCCATTGTTGCTGCTTCGCTTAAAGCGATTCAGCTGCTTAATGAATCGACGGAATTAAGAGATCGTCTGGAAGAGAACAGCCGATTTTTCCGAGAGCAGATCGAAAAGCTCGGCTTCAATGTTGTGCCGGGCGAGCATCCGATCGTACCAATCATGCTGGGCGATGCCGCGCTGGCTTCGAATGTATCTGATGCACTTTTGGATAAAGGAGTGTATGTGATCGGGTTCTCGTATCCGGTTGTTCCACAGGGAAAAGCAAGAATCCGTACACAAATATCGGCGGCACATTCCCGAAAAGACCTCGAATTCGCAATCGAAAAGTTCGCAGAGGTCAAAAAAGAATTCGGAATTTAGAGCTGAAATTACTCTCGGCGAATTGCTTCACTTTGATTATGATAGGCCGGATGAGGACACATTAACCCGGCATCGTCAGAACCAAACAGGCATAAAAAAGTAGGTTAGTAACAGTAGGATGCGTCGTGACGCACCTTGTTTATTCACCACGCCTCATTTGGTGCGTCACGACGCACCCTACGAATTTATCAACACTATGGGCATTCACGATAGAGATTATTACCGCAAAGAACCGGCTGGTTATTCGGGCAACCCGATGAAGGGCGCAAAGTTCTGGCCTGTCTGGCAGAAAATCATCGCGTTAACTGCCGGTGTGTTTGTGTTACAGCTTCTGTTTCCGCCTTTGACTCAATGGTTAAGTCTTTCTGACGATGCCTTGTTCCGTGGACAAATCTGGCGATTACTTTCCTACGCTTTCGTCCATGGAAACGATATTTTCCATATCCTGTTCAATATGCTATTTCTCTACTTCTTCGGCAGACGGCTGGAGTCGATGTACGGTGGAAAAGAATTTGGGCTGTTCTACTGCGTGGCTGCCGTTTTTGCCGGTCTGTTTATTATTCTGCTGGATAGTTATTTTCAAGATACTGCTTCGACCATCGGAGCATCGGGAGCTGTGCTTGCCCTGGTCATGCTTTACACATTGCATTTTCCGCATGAGCGAATTTATCTTTTCGGAATTGTACCGATTGAAATGCGATGG
>WFOZ01000180.1 GCA_015487825.1 Planctomycetaceae bacterium | reverse complement strand
GGAATGAGCTTGGGAACGAGTTGAACCCCTTCTTTTCTAATTACGAAATCATCCGAATGTGGGATAAAATTAAACACGCTTTTGCGGTTGATGCAGCACAGGGGACCGAACCAACTGCTGGGCAGTTGGAGTTGGTTGATCGATTATGCAACGTGATTAAGCAGCGAGGCTTAACCCCGGCTGCGGTTGCCTTTCTGGAGATGGCTCGACCGATGAATTTTATCGGTGCACAGGGAATGCACTTTCTGGAGCCGATTGCGACGACAATTTTTTCGCCCTCGCAATACCGGGAATTATCTCTGTTTCTGGAACGTCGCGATGCGGTGGATATCATTTGTGACCGATTAGAAGCTCCGCAGAGTGGTAAAGATGGAGAAGATTCACTAGCCTCTACGAGCGATGAAGCGGAAACGTAGAGTCTGTTTATTTGCGGGTATGGAAACCGATGAGCAAAATCAATCCTGATGACATCAACGTAATTCTGGCGACCGATTGCGGCAGCACCACGACCAAAGCGATTCTCATCGAAAAAATCGATGGTCACTACCGTCAGACTTACCGCGGGGAAGCTCCGACGACTGTAGAAGAACCTGCGGCCGATGTGACCGTGGGGGTAACGAATGCCGTTTCTGAAGTCGCGGAACTGGCTGGTCGCAAACTGCTTGATGAAAACGATCAAATCCTTCGCCCTGCAAACGGCAAAGACGGGTGTGATATTTACATCTCAACCTCCTCTGCTGGTGGTGGTTTGCAAATGCTGGTCGCCGGGGTCGTTCGCGAAATGACGGCTGCTTCTGCCAAGCGTGCTGCGCTGGGGGCCGGTGCGATCGTGATGGATACGATTTCATCCAACGATAAACGGAAACCATACGAACAAATTCAGCGGATTCGAGAACTTCGCCCCGATATGATCCTGCTTTCCGGCGGTACCGATGGTGGTACGGTTAAACATGTCGTGCAACTGGCTGAACTGATCGCCCCGGCCAAGCCGCAACCCCGCTTTGGTGATAAATACCGCATGCCGATTATTTATGCAGGAAACAATGAAGCCTGGGATCCAGTCAAGGATACTTTTGACGAAGATGTTGAACTCTCTCAAGTAGAAAATGTTCGACCGCAGCTCGATAATGAAAACCTCGGACCGGCTCGGGATGAAATTCATGAGCTGTTTCTGGAACATGTAATGGCTCATGCGCCGGGGTACGACAAGCTGATTTCCTGGACCGATGCCCCGATCATGCCGACTCCCGGTGCGGTCGGAAACATCCTGCAAACGATTGCAGAGCGAGATGGGATTAACGCGGTCGGTGTGGATATCGGTGGTGCGACGACGGATGTTTTTTCTGTTTTTGATGGTGTCTTTAACAGGACCGTCAGTGCGAACCTGGGGATGAGTTATTCGATTTCGAATGTTTGTGCAGAAGCGACCATGCCTAACATTTTGCGTTGGGTGCATGTCGATATGCAGGAGCGGGAACTTCGTAATCGAGTCAAAAACAAGATGATTCGCCCGACAACAATCCCGCAGACTCTGGAAGCTCTCATTTTTGAACAGGCTGTTGCGCGGGAAGCGCTCAGGCTGGCATATATTCAGCATAAAGAATTCGCGACCACGCTCAAAGGTATCCAACAGCAGCGAACGGTAGGCGATTTGTTCACACAAGATGCAGGCGGGCAATCGATTGTCAATAATATGAAACTCGATTTGCTGGTCGCATCGGGTGGTGTTCTTTCTCATGCCCCGAAAATGCACCAGACGGCTGCAATGTTGATCGATGCGTTCGAGCCTGAAGGTTTTACGACACTTGCCAAAGACAGTATTTTTATGATGCCTCATTTGGGAGTGCTGGCTCAGGTTCATCCACAGGCTGCGCTGGAAGTGTTCGAGCGGGACTGTCTGATTTATCTGGGAACATGTGTTGCAATCGCGGGGCAACCGAAGCCGGGGCGAGTTGCGTTTCGATATAAAATATCTGGAGACATTACGGATGAAGGTGAAATGATTGCAGGAGAGCTGAAACTATTTCCACTCTCAAGTGATCAGAAAGCAAGCGTTGAAATTGAACCGGCACGCGGACTTGATTGTGGGGCAGGCAAAGGGAAACCGATTTCTCGTGAAGTACGGGGCGGCGAAGTCGGTTTAATTCTTGATGCCAGAGGCCGCGGGTTAGCAGTTGGCGGAGAAAAAGGAGCAGACCGCTCCGTAGTAACAAAGTGGGTTGATTCGATGAAATTGTACGATGATTAAATGAGTGTAGCGTGTAGGGTCCGCTATTGCGGACCACCGCAG
>WFOZ01000179.1 GCA_015487825.1 Planctomycetaceae bacterium | reverse complement strand
GGGTAAGCGAATTTGCAGCCCGCTTGCCTTCTGCCTGCATGGCGATGCTGACTGTTTTCAGTGTTTACGCAATCGGACGGCGACTGTTCGATAAACGAGTCGGGTTCTGGGCTGCAATTATGCTGGCCAGTTCGCTGATGTACGTCACGATTGGTCGAATTTCAACGCCGGACTCAACCCTGATTGGTTTTATTACGCTCTCACTGTTGGTTTATGTCTATTCAGTTCCTGTTTCCGTTTGGAGAACTGCGAAACCAGGCAGACAAATTCAACTGATAAATTCAACCGAACCTGTCCCCGAATTCTTTTCGACCTCAAAGAATAATTCAGACTGGCCCAGGGAATTTCTTCCGACCCGCTGGGTGATGTTTATTGCTTTATATGCGATTATGGGACTGGCTGTGCTAACGAAGGGGCCGGTCGGTTTTTTGCTGCCTTGCGCGGTGATCGGCCTGTTTGTAATGTGCCTCGGGGCATGCCCGCAATTTCCCGGCAATCTTTCGTGGAGGAGACCTGTATCTTCGCTGAGTGAATTGGCTCTTTTTGCCGCCTCGTTCTTCGCACCGTCTCGCTTTCTTCCTTCATTATGGGCGATGCGTCCAATGACGTTGATGCTGGTTGTCGGTGCTGTTGCTTTGCCCTGGTATGTTGCTGTAGGAATTGCAACTGATGGCGCCTGGCTGGAAGGTTTTCTGGGAGGGCATAACATCGGTCGATTTTCTGCTGCGATGGAAGGTCATAGCGGCCCGGTTTTTTATTATGTAATCGCGATATTGATGGGTTTTTTCCCGTGGTCGGTTTTTCTGCCCGTAGCACTTTATTATGCAATATTCAAACGAGACATGTTCAAACAGGAGCATCGAACACTCACTTTTCTACTTTGCTGGGTTGGCCTTTATTTTGTCTTTTTCTCGATCGCACAAACCAAACTGCCCAATTACATTCTTCCCTGTTACCCACCCCTGGCGCTACTCACAGCGTGGCTACTTGTTCGTTGGCAGGAAGAAGCGATTGAACTTCCTGAATGGGCGCTGAAGTGGAGTTCGCGAAGTCTGATTGGAGCAGGTCTGAGTTTGCTTATTGCGTTGCCGGTCGCTTCCTGGATTCTTCTCCCGGGATACATGCTGCTGGGAGTGATTGGTTTGATTCCGATTGCTCTGGGAGGATGGATGCTCTATGCCAGAAATCATACCAGCCGCAGAACCTGCCTCAATGGACTGGGAGCAGGAGCGGTCCTACTTGTTGTGGCTGCCTTTTCCGGCATCGCACCGTGGGTCTCTCATGCGCAGGAAAGTTATCAACTTGGGAATCAGGCTCGCGTTATCAGCGATCCACAAACTCCCCTGGCAACATTCGATTATTTTGCTCCCAATCTTCCTTTCTATGCCCGCAGAAAGGTCATCCGCTATCATTCCCCGGAACAGATTGCAGAGTATTTCCGCAAACATCCCGATGGAATGCTTTGCGTCAGAGAGGATCATTGGGGACAATTGACAAATGTGCTTCCCGAGCAACTTCGTATTGTCAAACGAACCCAGCGATTCTTCAGAACTCACGATGTTCTACTGCTGCGTGGAAAACATTCTGTGACACAATCCGCCGCTATTGAGCTGAAGAATACACAACGAAGATAGCAATATTGCCCGAGAAGTCCCCTTCAAACCTCACCATCTGACCTTGCGGCATCTCTCTGGTCCCTTTTTCGCTTTCTGGTTCTTCGCAACCTTGAGGTCTGAGGCTGTTAAATGTAGGTTAGCTGGACAGCGCCAGGTTCAACTCGTTCCCAAGCTCCAGCTTGGGAACGCACGGCTGGGAAGGTCCTCCTTCCCACCTGTTTTCGTTTGTTTGAGATGACTTCTGACTCTACCGGATTCTATGTGCCAGTAATTTCAATACTTTTTCTTATTGGCTGAAGGCCAAACCCAACATAGCCTGGGGCATCGCCCCAGGAAGAGATCAAAATAAACCCCTTTGGCTGAAAGCCATAAACAAAAGCATTGAATATGGCTTTCAGCCAATACGTGTCTCTGATTC
>WFOZ01000178.1 GCA_015487825.1 Planctomycetaceae bacterium | reverse complement strand
TTTCACAATAATACAGGGGTGAAACTGTTGTTTACGGTCCCACAAATGGGTTACATTGCTGGATTCCCAGGAGATTGTGGATTTTCTGGAGCTTACAGTTTCCGCAATCTCAAACTGCCCCGATTCCCCCTTCAGATGTAACTATCCAGCACAGCTGGTTTGTTTTGAGAACCGTAATCACAGGGAAACTATTGAAATTTGCGCAAGCCGCATAGAAATTAACCATTAAGATAGTGGACTTCCATTTTGTATTGACGAGTTGGAATTGAAGTTCGCTCTCAACAGTACAAAAAGTGACCGACAATACAGCCTTGATAAGGTAGTAGTACAAAAACGACGAACATTTATGATTATTGTATTAAAGCAGAACTCAACAGATAAACAAATACAGCATATTCTCGACAAAATTGAGGAAATGGGATTTCGCCACGATCTGAGTCGAGGCGAAAAGCGGACAGTGATCGGAATCATCGGAGAGGAAGACAAGCTTCGCGAAGCCCCACTGAAGGCGATTCCGGGTGTAGAAAAAGTGGTGCCGGTCCTTAAACCGTACAAAATGGCCAGTCTGGAATATCAGGAAGATCCTTCCGTTTTTGATCTCGGTTACGGTGTTAAAATCGGCGGTGGTAACCTGATGATGATAGCAGGCCCTTGTGCGATCGAGGGGCGAGATATTCTGCATGAAATCGCAGTAGCCGTGAAGGCAGCTGGAGCGAACGTGTTACGGGGTGGAGCATTCAAACCGCGGACCAGCCCTTACAGTTTCCAGGGAATGGGTGAGGAAGGGCTGAAAATTCTTCAGGAAATCGGGCACGAACTGCAAATGCCTGTCGTTACTGAAGTGATGGACCCGAGGCAGGTGGAGTTGATCGATAAATATACAGACATTTTTCAGATCGGCGCCCGCAACATGCAGAACTTCAACCTGCTGAAAGAGGTCGGTTCGACGAAGCGGCCCGTTCTGCTGAAACGCGGAATGAGCGCAACTGTCATCGATCTTTTGATGTCGGCTGAATATATCATTTCACAGGGGAACAAAGAGGTGATTCTGTGCGAGCGGGGAGTGCGCAGCTTTGATCCTTCAACCAGAAACCTGCTTGATCTGGCTATTGTCCCTAACATTCGAGGCTTGTCGCATCTTCCGATTATTATCGATCCTTCCCACGCAACAGGTCGGCCCGAATTGATCCCTTCAATGTCACTGGCTTCAATTGCAGCCGGTGCAGATGGGGTACATATTGAAGTACATAGTAATCCCGAGATGGCAAAAAGTGATGGCCCTCAGGCACTTCTTCCCGGGCAGTTCGATGATGTCATGAAACAGATGCGGCAAATGGCAGATATGCTTGGTAAGACAATCCCAGCACCTGCCTCAACATAATGGCGAGCCGGAAGTGTTGCCCCTGGTGCAGGGTGGTTCTTTTCGCGCCTGTCTCAACAAGTGCAGACGGGAATGTCTGTGCTCCGTGAAGAAAAAAATAACGAGTTAAAATAAAACAATAAATTTGGAGTAAGCAGATGCGACGTTTGATGATAGCCGGCAACTGGAAAATGAATACTGATCTGGCTGCCGGAACAGCCCTGGCTGCCGGGTTGGGGGAAGCGATTTCCGGAAAAGAACTAACTGTCGATGTTCTGGTTTGCCCTCCTTTCCCGTATTTACAAGCTGTTAAGCAGGCCGTGGGAAATTCCGGGATTGTTGTGGGCGGGCAGAACTGCTACTTCGAAGAATCCGGCGCATTTACCGGGGAAGTTTCCGTTGGAATGCTTCAGGACGTTGGCTGCGACTGGGTATTGCTGGGGCACAGCGAACGGCGACATGTGCTGAAAGAGTGCAACGGAGTGATCAATAAAAAGACAAAAGCAGCGATTGCAAAGGGATTGGGAGCAGTTTTGTGTGTCGGCGAATTACTCGAAGAACGAGAAGCCGGTAACACCGAAGCGGTGCTTGATGAACAGATGGAAGGCGGACTCGAAGGAGTTTCTGCTGAACAGATGGAGCAGGTTGTCATTGCCTACGAACCAGTCTGGGCGATTGGAACGGGGAAAACTGCTTCTCCGGAGCAAGCTGAACAGGCCCATGCTCACCTTCGCAAATGGCTCGCGAGCCGTTATACTCAGGAACTTGCTGACTCAATTCGTATCCTTTACGGAGGAAGCGTCAAGCCAAGTAACGCACTTGAGCTACTGGGGCAGGCAAATGTCGACGGGGCGCTTGTTGGTGGGGCAAGCCTGTCTGTTGAAAATTTTGGACCTATCATTGAAGCCGGGTTAGAATTATCGAAATCGTAGGTTAGGCTTTCCAGCCTGATAGTAATACAGGTTGTGTTGTAGCGCACCAATTTACCTTGTACTTGTAAGTAAGCACTCACTGAAAGGTGCATCACAGCACCCTACAAACTGGGAGCAAAGAGTCTCCAGCGTTTCAGTCATTAAATATTAAAGGAGCTTGTCCGCGTGGACTATTTCATGTTGTTTGTGTTGGCGTGCTTGAGCGGTTTGCTGATTATCGTTGTGTTACTGCAACGTGGTCGGGGAGGCGGATTGGCGGGAGCACTTGGCGGAGCAGGTGGTCAAAGCGCATTCGGAACCAAGGCGGGTGATGTCTTCACAAAAATTACCGTCGGCCTGGCAGTCATCTGGGTTTTGGTTGCAGGAATTAGTATTCAGGTTCTCAGTAAAACGACAGGCTCTTCTTTCAAGGGGGGGAAAGATGTCATCCCTTCATTGGAACCGGGGCCGGACGATAAAGAGGAAGGATTGCAGGCACCTAAAGATCAGCCACCTGTAAGCGAAGATAAACTCGCCCCTCCGAAGGCAGACGAAACAAAAACTCCCGAAGCTGGTGAGAAGGCAGAAGGGGAGAAGAAAATAGAAGCTCCAGTCAAGCCTGAAGAGAAAAAGGTAACAACGGACAAACCGGCTCCGGTCAAAACTGAATCGGCAAAACCGGAACCAAAAAGCTCTGAGAAAAAAGAGTAATCTGTTTCTCAGGCGAGCCGGGGTATTAGCCCCGGGTGAGTACATTTACAAATAATGTATCCAGGGCATCGGGTCTGCAGTAACGGCCCCGACAAATTTGATACTCAGCAGGAAGTTATCTCGTGATTCTCAGTATGACCGGCATCGGGCGTTCGCGTCATGAAGATGATCAAATTCGAGCAGCCGTTGAAATTCGGGCGGTCAATAACAAATTTTTGAAGCTGAATCTACGATTGCCCGATACACTCAATGGACGTGAAGCAGCCGTTGATCGCATCGTTCGCAAGTATCTTGAACGTGGGACTGTCACAATCAACGTGCAGTTAACACTTCAAAAACAGACCAGTCCGTACATTATCGATCGGGAAACACTGACCGAATATGTGAGGGAAGCACAGGCAGCTTCAGAGAAATTACATTTGCAGCCCCCGAGCCAACTTTCAGAATTTCTGGCATTGCCGGGAGTTATTGTTAACCGTGCCGCCTCGCTTGATGATGAGGGAGAAGCGGAATGGCAGGCTTTTGAACCTGCTCTGGTAGAAGCGTTGGAACAGTTGCAGAACTTTCGTCGAACCGAAGGAGAGGCGATGTCCAAGGCTCTTGTTGGTCATTGCGAAGAGATTGCGGCGACGGTCAAAAAAATTGAGTCACGATCTCCCGGCGTTGTTGAAAGTTATCGGAATCGACTTAAAGATCGAATCAACGAATGGCTCAGCGAGCAGGGCGTTCAAATTGAAATCCCTGATATATTGCGGGAAGTAAGCATTTTTTCTGAACGATGTGACATCTCCGAAGAAATTACCAGATTGCAAAGTCATATCGATCAGTTTCACGAATTCCTCAACGAAAAGAAATCAACCGGACGAAAACTGGATTTTCTCTGCCAGGAAATGTTTCGGGAAACAAATACGATTGCCTCCAAGGCAAACGACGTT
>WFOZ01000177.1 GCA_015487825.1 Planctomycetaceae bacterium | reverse complement strand
GTTATACAGTCCGCCTGATCCCAGATTGGCTTTGATTTTCCACTTGCCACCCGCTTCGGTAGTATCCCAGATCTGCACCTGTGGAACGCCACGAAGATAAATGCCGCTATCTGCCTTGGCAACGGTTTTGTAATCGAGAAGCAATTCGAAATTTGCGTAATCTTCGGCTGTTGTCAGGTAAACGCCGTGGCCGTCGTTGACCAACTCTCCTTTATCGACAGACCAATGTTCGAGCACATCTTTCCAGTTTTTTTCCAGCAGTTCCTCACGCTCAGCCGCTGCCATCTTCTTGACGGCAACTGGCCCCCCTTTAATTTTGTGGAAGTTCATGCCAATCCATCCGGACAGATCTTTCCCATTAAACAAAGCGCAAAATCCATCGGGCGGCACGTTATGAGTTTGTTTTTCAGCCGCTGATAGCACAGAACCGCCCAGAAACGTGAGAGTCAAAAGGCAGAAGGAAATTCTCTTGAAGTAAAGCATCGGATTCACCATTCATTCCTCATTGTTTGTTCGTGAAAAATCGTGCCCATTCCCGTGAGCACACATCGCATCCATTATTATGATTTGGATGCGAAAATTACAATGCTACAGGCGCGGGACTGTCTCAACCTGCAATCAATATTGAGATCTTTGTTAATTACGATTTCAATTAAGGTGCATGTGAGATTGCAAAAAGTCCTGATTCCTACTGTATTGCTTCGACGAATTTTTCGGCTTGTGATTCAATCGCTTCGAAGTCTTTTTCATCCAGCCAGGATTTTTTTAATAGAGAACCGCCGATACCTACCGCACATGCGCCGGCTGCAAAGAAGTCGCCAATTGTATCGAGATCAACTCCGCCGGTCGGCATTAAACGAACTTGAGGTAATGGCCCTCGCAGGTTTTTGATGTACTTTGGGCCGATCGGATCGGAAGGGAAAATTTTGACGATATCCGCTCCCATCTGCCAGGCTTGAATTACTTCGGTTGGTGTAAACGCGCCCGGCAAAATTGGCTTGCTGTATCGTTTAGCCATTTGAATGATTTCGGGATCGGTATGAGGCGAAACAATAAAATCGGCTCCGGCTAATATCACCAGACGAGCCGTTTCTGCATCGAGTACGGTTCCTGCACCAAGCAGTACTTCGTCACCCAGTTCCTCGCGGGCCTGTTTCAAAATATCGATGGCACCGGGAACCGTCATCGTGATCTCCAGCGAACGAATTCCCCCGCGCACCATCGCGCGAGATGCTTCGACGAGCAGGTCTCCGGAATCGGCCCGTAAAATGGCTACCAGTTTGTCATCCAGCAACTGGTTCAGAATTTCTTGATGTGTTTTCATGCCTGTTTTCTTTTGTAACCTTCTGCTGAGTATTGATATGATTTGGGTACTTTGCTTTACCCTTTGTATCGCAATGCAGATCGCTTCTTTCCTTTTTCCCTGAATTCAATCGCTTCATCAACCATCCGGAAGAGATCAAATTCAGGCCGGTATCCTAACAACGATTTCGCTTTGTTGATATCGATAGAAAAATCGAACCCCTCCCGGCAAACGAATGGAACCACGGGAGCAGACAATTTTTTGCTGATATAATCTGCAAGCACATCATACGAAAAAGCAGAAGCTGCGGCGATGTTGAATGTTTCTCCCAAGGCAACGGGATTACCCAGCGACAATAAAAAAGATTGGACGACATCATCAATTGCAACGATATGACGAACAAAAGGGCTGCCCCCCGGATGAACCAGACAACCGACGCCTTCTTTTTTCTTACTGAAAAAAGAGAGTTGGCGTTTCGTGGTCGCCATCTCTTCCCAAAGCGGGCCACCAAAATCCGGTTTTGAAAGTGTCATATGGGCGAGTGTATCATCCTCAGCATGAATCCATGATGCTCGCAAAATTGTCGTATTCATTCCGTATTGAAGATGGTATTGATTAACCATCGTTTCTTCCATCGCCTTCGAGAAAGCGTAGTATCCGGGATAGGCAGCCAGAGGGGCATTTTCATCCAGTGGCTGTGGTTGCGGTCTGTAAAAGATTCCGATTGAGGCATCGCCGCTGGCAAGAAGAAACTGTTTTGTTTTTTGTTCGCGGGCCTGTTCCAGCAGATGAAAAGTTCCCTTGACGCTCACATCGATAAAGCGGTCACGGTCTTCTTTGCAGGTTGCAAGATGACAAACAGCATCAATCCCCTTCATTGCCTTGCGCACAAATTGAGAGTCGCTGATCGATCCGGTAACTGTTGAAGCTCCCCTGAATTTTGCAGGAGTTTGAAATTGAGTCACTCGGACTTTATACCCGGCTTCAACCAATGCAGGCACAAGAGCCTTGCCCAGTTTTCCACTTGCCCCGGTAACCAGTATCGTCTTGATATTCATTGATGCACCTTATTAATAGTGGTTCTTACAATTCTCTTACGAAGCTTAATTTTAGTTACGGTCTTTGGAATGAACCAGTCGTGTCGCTTTTTTTCATTTTTTCAGTCATTGATTTTTTCAGTCATTGATGAACCATCGTCAGTCAATAAACTCATGACCTGAGTGCAGATTGAACCACGATTGTAACCAAACAGGCATGCTTTACATTATGCCTTCACATTCAGGAGATTTCTCTTTTTAGCTGGAAGTACTTTGGGGTGCAGTCCTTTACGGGCTAC
>WFOZ01000176.1 GCA_015487825.1 Planctomycetaceae bacterium | reverse complement strand
GGTAAGAACAGTCGCAGCTAGTTTATTATATCGTTCCGGAAACGGCTGCTTCCGAACCTTAATTTCAAGAACTCAGGTAATCCCTGCCGGTTTTATTGTCAGTTTGCAGGAACATACCTCCGATTCCGGTCGTAGTGGTCCCTGGTGATGAAATTTGTTGAAAAAAGGTGTAAAATCAATTTTCTTATTTTCAAAAGGGTGTGGTTATTACAATCCACTAAAAATAGCTGCGATCATCATTCTGCACAAAATCCGATTGTAACAGAGCAATAAAGAACAACACCAATGACGATAAAAACGAGCCGTCAGAATCATTCTGTTGAAACAGGCATTCCGTTGGGACAGGAAGATGCGATCCGTAAAGCAAAAACTCTGCTGGAAGCTTTAAGCTGGATTCAGCAGTTTCGAGACAGACATGTTATTATCAAACTTGGTGGCAGCGCACTGGAAAATGAGAAATCGGTTCGTAGTTTTTTGACCGATGTCATCTTCATGGAATCTGTTGGCGTTCGTCCGATTCTTGTGCATGGCGGCGGCAAGGCAATTAGTAGTGCGATGTCGAAAGCTGGAATCGAGCCACGTTTTGTAAGAGGTAGACGTTATACCGACGAGAAAACTTTGGAAATCGCAGCTGAAGTTTTGGCTGGCGACATTTGCGAACAACTTGTTGGAGAAATCCAGAGCCAGGGGGGGCGAGCTGTCGGCCTGAATCATTTAACTCAACCGGTCTTAATTGGTGAGCAACTGAAAATGGAAGACTCTTGTGGTGAACCGATTGATCTGGGCCGTGTCGGTCATGTTGTCGATATTCATCGGGAAGTGTTGCTGGCCACGTGCAGGAGTCATACGATCCCGGTTCTTCCTTCCATTGCGATGGATCAGGAGAATCGAAAGTTGAACGTCAATGCAGATACCGCAGCGGCAGCAGTTGCCCGAATGATTCATGCAGAAAAGTTGGTTTTTGTCAGCGATGTGCCCGGGATTTTTCTTGATCGGGATGATCCCACGTCATTGCAATCCCACTTAACGGCTGAGCGTTGTCGAGAACTGATTGCAGAAGGAATTATCGACGCTGGCATGGTGCCCAAAGTAGAAGCCGCTTTGGATGCTCTACAGGCCGGAGTCAAAAAAGTACATTTGATTGATGCCCGGATACCGCATTCTCTGATGCTGGAAATTTATTCGAATCAGGGAATTGGTACCGAAATTGTATTATAAAAAAGGCGATTCATTCGTTTCCCTTTTCTCGTTCCCAAAGAGGACTTTGGGAACGAGAATAGTTTCCCTAACGCCCAACGCCTAATACCTAACGCCTATTAACCAGGGTCATCACTGACCCGGCTCGCCTGTTAAAATTGGAACCATTTATCATGACCACCTCTGCCACTCGCACAAACGAAGAAATTATTTCGCTGTTCGATCAATATGTCATTCCCAATTACGGACGTTATCCTGTTTGTCTGGTACGGGGAGAAGGTTCGTATGTCTGGGATGCCGAGGGGAAGCGGTATCTCGATTTGTTTCCGGGTTGGGGCTGTAACATTTTAGGGTATTCGCCGCCACTGATTGTGGAAGCGATTCAGCAGCAGGCTGCACAGCTCATTCATGTTCCCAACACCTGGTACATCGAAGCACAAGGCGAATTTGCCGAGGCGATTTGTTCACGTTCTTTTGGCAAGGCATTTTTCTGTAACAGCGGGGCAGAAGCGATTGAAGGCGCGATCAAGCTGGCTCGACTGCACACGCCGGAAGAAAAGTACAAGATGATCACGTTCCAGAACGGTTTTCATGGTCGAACTTTTGCAGCCGTCACCGCGACCGCTCAGCCGAAGTATCATCAGGGATTAGGTCCGTTGATGGCCGGGTTCCAATATGCTCCGCATAACGATTTGCAGGCTGTTCGAGATTTGATCGATGACGAAACCTGTGGCATTCTTATTGAACCGGTTCAGGGAGAAGGGGGCGTCAACACGCCTGATGAGGGGTTTCTTCAAGGGCTGCGAGACCTGGCAGATGAGCATGATCTGGTGCTAATTTTCGATGAAGTCCAAACCGGTATGGGACGTCTTGGCACATGGTACGGCTACCAGCATTTTGGTGTTCAGCCCGATATGATGACACTTGCCAAAGGTGTTGCGGGCGGCGTCGCTTGCGGAGCGATCATTGCAAAAGACGAAATTGCACCGAGTTTGCGTCCCGGAATGCACGCGAGCACCTTTGGGGGAAACCCGCTCGCGATGGCTGCGGGAGTTGCTACGGTTCAAACCATCGAACAGGAAAATCTGCTCGAACATTCCCAGGCAATGTCCCAGCGATTTGCTCAGCATTTCGAGCCTCTTCTGGAGGAACTTCCCATTGTGAAAGAACTTCGCATTGTCGGGATGATGATCGGGATCGATTTGACTGTTCCTGCAACTCCAATCGTTGGCAAGTGCATGGAACGCGGGTTACTGCTTAATGCGACCCACGATACGGTTGTTCGAATGCTTCCTGCACTCAATATTACTGCTGAGCAGGTTGATGAAGGGGCAGCAATTTTGATCGAAGAGCTGCGATCCCTTGCAGAACAAAGCTGAAATAGTGCATAATAGCTCTTTGCGGAATTTTCTGTTTCGATCTTCAGGTCTAGAAATCGTAGGGCCTGCTGCGCAGGCCGAAACAGGCGATCTTTAGCACCGTCAATGGTCCGCACAGTGGACCCTGCAAAATTCCCCGAAATCAGGATGAGATTTTCTCAGGCCGGCCTTTCTGCCGGCCTGTTTGTATTGCAGGATGCTCTTGTTTTCCCTTTTTTCGAGATCTGTTCATGAAACATTTACTCTCACTTTTTGATATCACGCCGGAACAAACAGCAGAGATCATCGAGCTTTCAGCTCAACTGAAATCCGAATGGAAGCAACACACACTGAAACAAAATCTTTCTGGTCGTGTGCTGCTGCAAATTTACGAAAAACCATCGCTGCGAACCCGTGTCAGTTTTGAATCAGCCATGATTCACCTGGGCGGATCAGGCCTGTTCATGACCGAAAAAGAAGCCGGCCTGCACGGCCGCGAATCGCTTGAAGATATCGCCCGTGTGACGAGTCGCTTTGCCGATGTGATCGTGCTAAGAACGTTCTCTCAAAAGACGATTGACGACTTTGCTGCGGTCTCAAGCTGCCCGGTCATCAACGGCCTTTCCGATGATTCCCATCCCTGCCAGGCATTAACCGATCTGCTCACCTTGCAGGAAGCAACCGGTGGCTTGAAGGGCAAAACGATGGTTTATCTGGGCGATGGAAACAACGTGGCAAAATCGCTGGCGATTTGCTGTGCAGATCTCGGCGTCAATTTTGTACTCAGCGCACCAGAAGGTTATCAGATTGAATCGTCATTTTATGACCGGATCCGCAAACGCATTCCGAAGGCATCTCTCACAACCGAGCCAGATCCCATTAAAGCTGTCAGGCAGGCAGATGCTCTTTATGCAGATGTCTGGGCAAGCATGGGGCAGGAAGCGGAGACAGAAAAACGGAAGAAAATTTTTGCACCGTATCAAATCAACGCAAAGCTGCTCGCAGCCGCCCCAAAGGACGTGAAGTTCATGCACTGTCTGCCCGCCAAACGAGGGCTGGAAGTGACCGACGAAGTGATGGACGGCAAACAAAGCATCGTCTTCGATCAAGCAGAAAACCGCATGCACATCGCCCGCGGCGTTTTCGCCTGGCTATTGACGTAAGCGAGCCGGGGGCAGCTCCGGCAATCGCTCAATGTTTATTTTGGAAATGAGGTGGCCAAGGTTGGGGCGTCTAAGGATTACTCGAATAATAACTGTCGGGGCTTACTTGTTCTTAGCCAAAGGCCTTTTTTACCATAGCCTGGGGCATCGCCCCAGGTAAAATGGATACTATTCAATTTCCTGGCTGAAAGCATTGAAGTTGCGACATTTATTGTTTGATCGATGCGCCCCAGGTTACTTGCAGTATCATGACCAGCAGCCAATAATATTGATGTTAACAACATCAACACTCGAAAGTTACCAGGGCCATTACTGGCCCGGCTCGCCTGCCGCTTTGATTTCAAGTTTCCGCCACACAGTAACCAGCAAATGATCAGGAGATGATACCGCTTATGAAACCTTCACGAT
>WFOZ01000175.1 GCA_015487825.1 Planctomycetaceae bacterium | reverse complement strand
GTCAGATATTCGTGAAGTTGCCAGCCATCCGCAGTCTCAGTTTATCGCCTTTTGCGATGTCGATCTGACTCGCACCGCCAAGGCTCACAAGATGGTTCCTGATGCCCCGATCTATCAGGACTATCGGATCATGCTTTCTGAACTGGGCGATAAGATCGATGCCGTCACAGTTTCCACCCCAGATCATACGCATGCAAAAATCAGCATCGATTCCATGACCGTGGGCAAGCATGTTTATTGCCAGAAGCCGCTCACTCGCACTGTTTGGGAAGCGCGACAGATGCGACTGCACGCAGCCAAGGCAGGCGTGATCACTCGTATGGGGAATCAGATTCATTCTCATACCTCTTATCGCACCGCGGTGAAGTTGATTCAGGATGGAGCCATTGGAAAAGTGAAAGCTGTTCATTCCTGGGTCGGTACAACCGGTCATGGTCGAAGTGGTTTGACAGAGCGTCCTGCAAAAAATGAACCGGTTCCCAAAACACTGAACTGGGATATGTGGATCGGCGTTGCACCGATGCGACCTTATGGCGGGAACCGTGTTTATCATCCTTTCACCTGGAGAGACTGGCAGGATTTCGGTTCAGGAGCAATCGGCGATTTCGGTTGCCATCTGCTTGACCCTGTCTACTCAGCATTGAAAATTACCGGCGATCCAATCAGTATCGTTTCTGACCATTCAGGAATTAACAACGAAGTCTGGCCGATGCAGGAAACATTGCAATACATCATACCCGGCACCGAATACACCGCAGGCAAAACGCTTCCAATTACCTGGTACGACGGTGGCAGGCGGCCCGACCCAGCGATTGCAAAGCTCGCTGAAGGACAGAAGCTACCAGCCAATGGTTCCATTTTTATCGGGGAAGAAGCGAATCTTATTCTGCCGCATTACAGCATGCCCTACCTCAATAAATTGAATTATAAATTCGAGCCGGCGGAAAACCTCAATCATTATCATGGTTGGGTTGATGGTTGCGTTTCCGGCAAGCAGCCGAGTGATGGTTTTGAATACGGCGGGCATCTTACCGAAGCGGTCCAACTTGGGAATGTTGCCGCCTTCTTCCCGAAAGAAAAACTCGAATTCGATGGCAAAGCACTCAAGATCACCAACAAGCCTGAAGCTAACCCGTACTTAACCCGCACCTATCGCAAAGGCTTTGAAATTAAAGAACTCTGTTGAAACCATGCTGGAGTTCGCGTTTCAGTGTAAACTCCAACGAATTGTCAGGGGCTCAATTCGAAAACAGCAAAAACAGGGCGGTGATCGGAGGCCATTTTTTCCGGAATTACTTCTGACTGTTTTAGTTTCAGTTTTGGTGCATTGCGATAGAAAATGTAATCGATGCGGCTTCTTGGTTTTGGAGAAGGCGCACTGGGAGATGCTCCTTTATCGATGGCGTTTGTCCATTTTTTGTTTAATTCCTGAATCGGTTCTGCATCCGGCGTTGCGTTCATATCGCCTGCCAGAATTGCCGGAGTGATATCATTCGGTTTTGCAAAATGTTTGTTGATCGCGATTGCTTCTGCAAGGCGATCTGCCGGAACATTGTGTTGGAAGTGCGTGCTGATAAATCGTAGCGGCGAACCATCAGCCAGGCGAACCGTGACTGCGATTGCGGCTCGGGGGTACGTCACTTTTTCGGGCGTGCTTTCGGTATAAGGTAGCGGTTGGATGAGGACATCCAGAATCGGTAGCCGGGTTAAAACACCGTTGCCAAACAGGCCTCCTTCGTAATGTTGAGTCGGTCCGAATCTCGCCTGCATGCCGGTTAATTTCGCAAGCTCTTGAATTTGATGCACTCGCCCGGACCGCTTCACCCAGACGTCAATTTCCTGTAACGCAACCAAATCCGGCTGCACCCGTTTAATGACTTCCGCCAGCCTTGCCACATCATACTTTCCATCCATCCCCTGTCCGTAATGGATATTGTAACAAAGAACACGCAATGTTTCGGGAGCAGATTTTCCCTCTTTCGAACGTTCTTGTGCATGCAAGTCTGGACCGGTTGTGGTCGCAAGAAGCAGAAGCAGGATTTTCCAATGATGAGACCGAAAGAAATAAGAATAGAGGCAAGCTAAATATTGATTCATGACAATGATTCCTCTTTTGATGATAGACTCTCGATGAACTCACCAATGATATTCCACACCTCGCCCGGTCTGGTTTCAAGGATCAGGTGCGGCCCTTTGATTGTATGAATCACTACATCTTCTCGCAAATGCTTTATTGTTTCGATGCAATGTTTTGGAATAAGAGAATCATTCAAGGGGCGTAAACAGATGACAGGACATTGCAAATTACGGAATTCGTCTTTCAGTTTTGTCTGACCGACTTCACGAACTCTTCGTGTAAGAACAGATGGGGAAATTGTTTTTACCGCTGTTTTCAGTTCATCAATCAGTGAGTGATCACAATCTTTACCAAGCATAAATTGCCGGGCGATAAACGCAGGAAGAGGTAGGCGAAACAGCAGCGACCACGGAATAAAACGAGTCATTGTTGAAAGCGGAGAGGTTACGAAAGAAGCAACAAGCACAATACCCGCAACAGATTCCGGCTGAGATATTGCCAATAAGACTGCCAGCGGTCCGGAAAAAGATTCCGCAATGAGGATGTTTTTCTGATCTCCAGAAAGGAGGTCCGAAAAATGATCAGAAAGTTCGACATACGAAGAAAGTTCGGCAGGCAAATCCAGCGGCATAACTTCATATCTGGAGGGTGCCAGTTCGCAAAACTTCCGGAGCATTCCCGTCGAACCATCAAGACCGGGGAGAATAATCGTGCGTGCTGCCTTGGGCATTATTGATTCATTCTTGTAGATGGCACGCCTGGTTGAGCAGTGACGTCTTGAGGTAGACTGGGGAAAATTATGCCGTTTGGAAATCATTCCATGCTAAAGACAAATTGGCCGTCAGTCATTGTTTTTTCGGCTCTGGTTTCTGCGATTTTATTTTCCGGACAAGTGAGAATATCTTGATCCAGAATCACCAGGTCAGCCAGTTTTTCAGTTTCAAGCGACCCTCGGTTCGATTCATTGAATGATAACCAGGCGGGCATTGTTGTAAGGCAGCGCAAAGCCTCGATGCGGCTGATTTGCTGGTTTTTTCCGTAGATATTTCCTTCCCGGTTTCGTCGAGTTACTGCAACCTGCATCATAAGAAATGGATTGTAGGCATTCATGGAACGATCAGGATTCAGTCCGATCATATGATCCCCTGCAATGGCCGTCGGGACGCTCCCTCGAAGCCATTCGCCCAGACCGATAAATCGAGCTGCCCAATCTTCGCCGTATATTTCCGCAATGGCAGCCGAGTCTTTGAAGTACAGTGATGGTTGTGTATCAACACATATTCCCAATTGTTTTGCCCGTGCAACAGAACTTGTTGTCGGAAAGTAAGCGTGCGTTAACGTGAAACGATGCTTTGCAATTTCGGGATGCTCGGCATGAACTGCTTCAATGGCTTCCAGAATGGCGTCGACTCCTGCATCGCCTGTTACATGGCAACACCATTGCCAACCGAGTCGGTCGGCTTCACGAAAGAGCTCCGTCATCAGCGGGACGCTGTAATTGAGGTCTCCTCGATAATTTGGATCGCGGTGAGCGTAAAAGCGAAGTTGTTTTTCTGTGTAGGGCTGCTTCAAATACGTGTTTCCCCAGTGGATACCTCCATCGACGGTGATTTTAATCGGACCAACACGCACCCAATCGTCACCATCGCCGGTTTTCATGGCAAGACGTTTCGTGTAGGCTGTTACATCGCCTGCTGATCGAAAACTGGAACGAAATGTTTGTGTCACACGAACAGTCAGTTTTCCCTCTGCTCGAAGTGTCAGGTAATGCTGAAAGTCGTCGATGTTCCCGGCACGTTCGAAAATAGAGGTGATACCGACGGCGTTGTAATGGTGATGCACATTCTGCAGAGCCGTTCGCAGTTGTTTGACAGAATATTTAGGCGAGGGCATTAATTTCCGCAGTAGAGCATTCGCACCGGAAATCAATTGAACCTGTCCGCTGGCATCGCGAATAATCTTTCCCTTGAAATCGGAATCACTCTCTTTCTCGACGCCAATTGTTTTCAATCCTAAGGTATTCAATGCCGATTTGCGGGCGGCAGTAAAGATGACCGGGTGAGTTGGGCAAGCTGCGTCAAGTTCTGCAGTTGTTGGATGCCGGCGTTCTTTCAGCCGGGTAATATCAGCTCGCGGAACTTTAATCCACGAACCAGCGGGAACTTTTTTTGCTTGTGATTCGATCCAGTTTTGAACCTCTGTAATGCTCAGCAATTCGGCGTATGGTTGATCCAGCGAGTTTCGAGCAACACCAACGGCATGGCAATGGGCGGCGATAATTCCGGGAATAACCGTTTTTCCTTCAAGGTTGATCACTCTGGTATCTTCTGCAATAAACCGACCGATCTGTTCATCGTCCCCAAGATCCAGAATGCGACCGTTTTGAATTGCGATCGCAGTGACTATCCGATTTTCTGTATCCATCGTGACAATTTTGCCACCCAGTAGAACGGTATCTGCAGAAAGTTTGAGATACGGTTTGATCGCGGGAACAACGGCAGCAAGTTCCTCAGCAACCAGTCGGGAAATAACGGCTGCCCCTCGTCGTGAGAAGTGTGTGCGATCTTTTGCGGAAGGATTGAAGTAACTGCTTTTACTCTCTCCCAGTTTATTATGCAGATTCACACTATTAGCATGCAGATCGATGACAGGCACCTGCTTTTCTTTACCGACGATCAACATCGCCTCTGCGAAAGGGCGTAACGAAGTGACGATTTTATCCTCACGAAAACGCCGGCGTGTCATCGGAGTAATCAAAACCGGCTTCATGCCTGCTTGTCGAGCTTCATCGATGTATTGCCGTAAATAATCACGAAAATCGGTCGCTGCATCGGTTGATTTCTCTTCATTGAGATGGCTGTCATTATGCCCAAACTGAATGAAAAGATAATCCGCTTTCACCTTGAGAGCTTTTTCCCAATGCCCGCCGGTGATGTACGATTTGGTACTGCGTCCGGAGATCGCCCGGTTGATGATCGTGACCTGCTCGCTAAATCGCTCAGAAAAAACTTGGCCCCAGCCGGTTAAATCTGGACGATCTTTGGGCGGGTTTGCGTAACTGGCCATTGTCGAATCACCAATCATCAAAATACGGATTGGCGGGTGTTCAACATGTCCCTCTTGTGCAAGGCAAACGGCGTGCAACAACATGCTTACTACAAAAACAACAGCCAGGTTCTTGATGAATTCCATGATATTTTCCAGCTTTGACAGATTGCATCCTGTTGAGACAAAACCATTGTTTATCGGC
>WFOZ01000174.1 GCA_015487825.1 Planctomycetaceae bacterium | reverse complement strand
GAAACTCGTGATAGAATTATCACAGTCGCTTTGAAGGATCGAGACTCGCAGGTTCGTTTTGCAGTTCTGCAATGGATTGGCCGGGATGAACTTAAACAGTTTCATCAAGGCGTCAGCAGGCAGATGGCCAAAGGAGCAACAACGCCTGAGCTGTTCAAAGCATATCTTGCCTGCTTGGCGCAACTCGATGGTGTCATGGAATTCTGGACCAAAGGAGCCAGTGGGGACTGGTGGCTTACCAAAGCCGATTCGCAGCGTTACGCCGCTCCGTTATTGAATTCAACAGATGCTTCTCCCGAAGTGATTCAACAAGTACTGCGGTTTCTCCCCAAAGGACACAAATTACTGACACTGAGCCTGCTCAACAAACTACTTGATTCCTCTGATCTCAACGTGCAAAGAGATGTAATCAGCAGACTCGCTGAAATAACAACCGAAGCTGCAAGGAAACGCCTGGTCGATATCGCTACCGACCTGACACGCAATAAAAATGTCCGTGCGGAAGCGATTGCAGGTCTCGATATTTCTCGACCACAGGAACGGGCGGCTCTATTAAAGCTAGCTGGTGATCTCCAATTGGCTGTCCGATATGAATCGTTACGAAGTTTACGCGGAGCGGAGCTGAGCGAATCTGAAAAATCTGCTTTGGCAGAAATTGCAAAAACCGATCAGGAAACCGCCAATCTGGTGAATCGAATCCTCGCTCCCGAAAAATTAACCGCTCGTCCAGATAGTACGGACTTGCAAAAATGGCTTGAACTCCTCAAAGGTCCGGCAGACCCGATTGCAGGGGAACGGATATTCTTTCATCCTAAAGGGCCGGGGTGTGCCCGTTGCCATCGCATTGATGGGAAAGGAACCGCCATCGGCCCCAGTCTTGTTCGTGTTAATGGAAAAATCTCATTAACACCACAACGTCTTATTGAATCAATTCTGCAGCCAAGCCTGGAAGTTGACCCCGGTTACATGCCACTGATGATTGTTCTGCACTTTAGGGGATTATAGATTGAGGGTGATGAGAGTGTCAAAGAGGGTGCGGATTTTTTGGGTTTCGGGGGTATTGGGCAGAGGGGCGATAAATTGTTGGTGCAGCATTTCTCGGGTGATAAAGCGTTTTCGGTCCGCATGAGACGGGCGGCGATTCGGATTGTCCCAGGGGCGATGACTGCGGTTGCTCAGCTCTGATTTTTCGACGTTCCAGCAGATCAACTCGACCAATGTGTATAGCCAGCCGTTCAGGTTCCAGCAGCCGATGTTCGACCAGACATTGCGAACCTGTTGCTGACCCGCTCCCCAAACTTCTTTCACATCATGAAATTGTTCTTCAATCGCCCAACGCGCTGCGACCGCTTCGAGAATGTCGCGTACTTCACTTGATTGATCAGTACAAAAATAGGGAGCCCAGCCGCCATCTTCAAAACGAATAATGACGACATGAATCACGCCGCCGGTGATTCGTGATGTCGCCAGGAATGATTTGTATTGACGAGTCACCTGCACGCCTCGACAATCGTAAGTGATTGCTTGCCAGCCTTCCGGGTGAGCGGCCCGTTTTTTCAGATGAAGTCTGTTTTTTCCATACAGGCGAGTTCTTCCACGCTGTCCCGGTTCGCGCTGTGGCGGCAAGTCGTAAAGAGCCGCATCTTTTCGCAACCGGCTCACAACGCTCATGTTCATTTCCAGCAGCGGCTTAAGGAACGGACTGGCCGCATAAGCCCCATCGACCACCAGCCACAGTTTTGCTTCCACTCCAAGTTTGTGAAGTGATGTGGCCAGCCATCTCATTAATTCAACGCCTATCTGGTGTTTCGTCTTGAAATCCCAGTGATATTTCTCATTCAGTTTTTCGATATCAATCTGTCGTACATACATCAACGAACGCAGCGGCAACGCGATCACTCCCCAGAAAGGGTGTTTTCCCAACCAGGCCAGCGTGACCCAATTGTGTCCGTAAAGCCACTCACCATCGGCTGGCCCCGGCGTTGGGTTATGATGCACGCCAGCTCCTTCCACATGTTTTCCGTAGCGTGAAGTGGGCGAGTCATCAATCGCAAAAATGATGCGATCACTTCCGCTCGGATTGAATTTCTGCACGATCAAACCGAGAATCACTATCGCCATTTTTTCAGAGGTGCGTCCCACGCTGATCAGGCAATCATAAAACCGATCCCAGTCTTGCTGTACTCCCGCCGAAGCAAACCACGCCGCAGCGGTGCGACGATCATCTGCCAGAAACATTCCCGCGATAATGATCGAAAGCCGAAACGCCATCCGTTTGTTCAAAACGGCTCGCATCATCAAAACGAACTTGTGCATCGCCCCGCTCAGCGGCACTTTGGCCTGGGATGTTTTTTTACGATTTGGATTGTGTCGTTGAAGTCGTCGGCGTTTGTCATGCTGCGATTTTTTGCGATTATTTTTATGTTGCGGTTGCTGGCGTCTTGAAGAACGTTTACGCTTAGCCATCCTTGGCTCTCCCGATGAAGTGACGTTTTTAGAACAAGCATCCATCATCGCGGAGAGCCAATTTTTTCGCAAAGAAAATCTCACCTCAAAATATAATTTCTCCTAAAGTGCAGTAAACAGAAGAACCTGAAAAAACTGAAGATATTCTGCGTCCACGAGCGAATGAAATTTTCAGT
>WFOZ01000173.1 GCA_015487825.1 Planctomycetaceae bacterium | reverse complement strand
GTTCCGACCGAAGAAAAAATCTGGGAAGCTCGAGTTGGTGAAAAACTGACTATCCCGTTAACAATTATTTCCCGATGCGAACATACAGGATCAAACATTTCTCTCAAAACATTTTGTGCCGGCCTGGGAAATGTTCCCGCTTTTGAAATCCCATTGAAGAATAAAACCGGGCAGGCCGTTCTGGACCTGAAAGCGTTGAAAACTCCTGCAGGTGAGTACAAAATTGCCTTCTACGGAAGTGCCGTGGCTAAATATCGCCATAACGTGAAGGCTGTCACAAAGGCGGAAGAAGATTTGAAATATCTTCAGGAACAGGCTGCTGCACTGGAACTGGAAGCTGCAAATCTGGCCAAATTGGCAAAGACAGTCACAGCCGAAGAAGATAAGAAACAGGTGAAAGCAAACGCTCAACAGGTTGCCGATAAAATCAAACAGGCTCAAAGTAAAATAAAAGCCGCACAGGCCAGCTTGAAGGCAGTCACTGCAACCGCTAAGCCGAAAGATATCGTTGATATCGTCGTTTCCAAACCTTGCACTATTCGAGTATTACCAGCGGAGAAACCATGAGTCATCCATTTCATGCATCAGGTTTGAATTGCTGTCGCGGACCGGAAGCACGCCGGGGATTTTTACGAATGGGCCTGGCTGGTTTTGCCAGCCTCAGTCTACCGGGAATTCTTCGGTTGCGTGCTGAAAGTCCTGCCTCACACAACCGGGAACGTAAATCCGTCATTATGGTCTGGCAGCCGGGCGGTTGTTCGCATATCGATACGTACGATCCCAAACCGAACATCCCCAGCGAATATCGAGGACCTTTTGATACAATCAAGACAAAAGTCCCCGGTATGTTCTTTTCAGAACTACTTCCTCTGCAGGCTCAAATTGCTGACAAAATGACGGTCTTGCGTTCGATGAGACAAACCGCAGGGGGACACCCGGCCGGGACGATGCAATTGCTTTCCGGAGACCCTGATACACGGGATAAACCGAAGCCGAAACTCCCGGACTGGATGACAGTTGCCAACTATCTGCAGGCACAGGCGGGGACCAGAAACAGCCCGCTACCCGCTTACGTTTCAGTCAATGGCCCGGGTGGTTCCTACAACGGGCCGGCTTATCTGGGAGAAGCGTATGCACCATTTTCAGTGACAGGCGATCCTAATCAGCCAAGCTTCAGTGTTCCCAATATCGGGCTGGCAAATGCCAACGAAGTCAGGCACCTTCAGCGGCGTTCCCAATTGCGTCAGAACCTGGATCAGCTTGAACGCACTTTTGATCGCGCGAACGAACTGCAGGCATTGGACGAATTTGAAACACAGGCTATGACATTGCTGACAAACCCGAAAACGAAAGAAGCTTTTGATTTAACCAAAGAAGATGACAAAACCCGTGACCGATACGGACGTAACACATGGGGCCAGCAATTACTGATGGCTCGCCGACTGATCGAAGCGGGAGTCGATATTGTCACCAGCAGCTTAAAAGGTACGCTTTGTGGTCGTGTCGGAAACTGGGACGACCACGCGGTGAATCATCACGTATTCGATGCGTTACGCTTTCGCTCAAAAGCGTATGACCAGGCGGTCTCTGCACTCATTTCGGATATTTACGAACGCGGACTCGACAAGCAGGTACTGGTTGTTGTGACAGGCGAATTTGGCAGAACCCCCAAAATTTCTTATCAGCCCAGTACTGGTGCAGGGAATGCGAGCGCTCCTGCAGGAACAAAGCAACCCGGTAGAGACCATTGGCCTCGCGCGTTCTCCAACATCTGGGCCGGAGGCGGCATCGAAACCGGTCGATTTATTGGTGCAACAAATACTTTAGGCGAAGATTCCATCGAAAGAGTCTGTAGCCCGGGAGATTTTCTTGCGACCATCTACCACCATCTGGGAATCAATTCTGCAAATATCGCGATCAAAGATTTTAACGGTCGTCCAACCCCCATTGTCGATCACGGTAAACCAATCCCGGAATTGATGGGTTGATAGAGGTAAGCCTTCCAGATTTGTAAGGCTTACCTACTTCTGTAGGCCGAGCCACGACGCACCAGCCTGTTCCTGTGGTGAAAAAGGTGCGTCACGACGCACCCTACAAATCGAATCCATTAAAACAGGGAAGCTATTTCAGGACTATTCCTAACCCGGACAAGCCGGAACCAAACTGATATTTTTCTGAAATTTGCGAGCCGTTCGCAAACTTTTACCGTTAGAAGGTGTTTTAAAAATCAATTCTTCATGATGGCGAGCCGCTTTGACATTAATGCAATC
>WFOZ01000172.1 GCA_015487825.1 Planctomycetaceae bacterium | reverse complement strand
CTGTCACAATGCACTCAACAAGCAGGAAATTCTTGTTTTATTCCCGGAAGGAAGTCGAGGGCTTCCAGAAGAAATGAGTACGATTAAAAAAGGAATCTATCGTATTATCAAAGACCGAACCGATACGAATATCACACCCATTGTGATGCACGGGCTGGGGCGTTCGTTACCGCGTGGCGAGGCGTTACTGGTTCCATTTAATTGCGATGTCATTATTGGGGAGCAACTACCGACAACCCAAAACGCCAAAGAATTTGTCGAAACATTGACAGGAACATTTAGCGAACTTCAAGAGTACTGCATCACTCGAAATGAAATTAATTGAACTTTAACTAATCGATTATTTTCATATTTTATGGATATGGTCGGCAGTCTTTTAGTGTTTCTATTCAACCGAGATTTCGAGAGGCTTTATTTGCTCTTAGATTGTTTTTCCCAATTCGTCAGCGTGTATGCTCTACCTGAGCCCAGGGCATTGTGTCGGAGCTCAACTGGAAATACAATGAGTTTTCTCTGCACGACTGTTTATTCAGATAGAAATTTACGCAGCGTGCAAAAGAATTGAACATTAGTAATGTATCGCAGATTATAATACCTTCGGGATGTTACAGGTTTCAGGCAACGTTGAATGGATGCCTGAACTGCTCTTTTTATATTACCAGAGAGAATCCTGGGGACGGGGCACGTGCAGTTATTAAAGGCGAGATTAGAAATGAGGGATATAATGCGAATGAAAAGTTTATGTTGGAATGTCAGTCTGGTCTCAATGTTGTTTATTTCGATGGTTCTTGGAAGCATCAGTGAAGTAAAAGCAGCAAAGAAGCGGCCTAACTTTCTTTTCATCCTGACAGACGATCAATCGCCCGAAACGCTGAGCGTTTATGGAAACAAAGTTTGTAATACGCCGAATATCGACAAACTGGCTGCACGAGGGATGACCTTTGATGATGCCCATCACATGGGTTCGTGGGTCGGGGCGGTGTGTACGGCTTCTCGCACGATGATTATGACGGGGCGAACTCTTTGGAATGCGCCCGGGGCGCGGGGGCCTGGAATGAAATTCCCTAAAGATTTTCGCAAGCGGGCAGCCGAGCAGTCTTTGCCTGCTGTTTTTAATCGGGCGGGATACGACACTTTCCGGACCTGTAAAATTGGGAACAGTTTCAAAGAAGCAAACGAACTTTTTGATGTCAGAGATACCGCAACGATGCGGGAAGGGAATTCGCAGAACGGAAGTCGATGGCATGGCGATAAAGTGATTGATTATCTGAATCGGCGCGAAGCAAGGAAAGATCAGGATCCGTTCTTGATTTATTTCGGGTTTTCTCACCCGCACGATCCCCGCAACGCAACGCCGAAACTGGCTGAAAAATATGGAGTGAGTAACGACGGACCGTCCGGAAAACCGAATCCGAAATCTCCGCTGCTTCAAAGCAATTACCTGCCCGCGCACCCGTTCCCGCACGGTCATCCCGGTTTGCGAGACGAAGTGGCTGTTCAGGGAGTGATGGAAAAGCGGGACGAAGCGACCGTTCGCAATGAACTGGGACGCGAATACGCATGTATCGAAAATATCGACAGTCAGGTTGGTCGAGTGATTTCCCGTCTCAGGAAAATGGGCGAGCTCGAGAACACATACATTATCTACACTTCCGATCACGGCATTGCAGTTGGTCGGCACGGCCTGATGGGAAAACAGAATTTGTATGAACATACCTGGCGGGTACCGTTTATTGTTTCTGGGCCGGGCATCAAGCCGGGATCGCGAGCATCCGGCTATTGCTACCTTCTGGATGTACTGCCGACATTCTGTGATTTAGCTGGTATTGAAATCCCGGATGTTGTCGATGGAAAAAGTTTTCGTCCTGTTCTGGAAGGAAAAGCAGATCGAATCCGCGATTCTGTTTACGGGGTTTACTGCGGCGGAACCAAACCGGGAATGCGATCCATTAAAACCGATGGCTGGAAGCTGATCGAATACGATGTACTTGATGGCAAAGTGCGAGAGACCCAAATGTTCAACCTGAAAGAGAATCCCTTCGAATATCTTGTTGAACATCAGGATGATCAGCTCGTCAAACTCTTGAAGCATCGACCTGATTCCAATCAGATCAATCTGGCGCGGTCCCCCAAGTATGCAAAAAAAAGAGCAGAACTTGAAAAGCTTCTCGCAGCAGAAATGAAACGACTGGGAGACCCGTACACGCTCAGTAAGAATGCGAAGTGATTTGTTGTCTTGAGTTGGAGTTCACGCTTTTGTGCCCATTTGAAAGACTTTCACAAAGACTCGAACTGCTTCAACTTTATCTGGTAAAACATTTTTTTCTATTGATAAACGGCGATGAATAATAGGGGATGAATGGAGACGCAAAGTATGAATCAGGAACAGGAATTGCCTCGCCGTAGAAAGAAAAGAAAGAAGAAAAAGGTCGTTACCGAACGGGCCTATGTACACGAGGCGTGCGGTGAAGCAACGTTGGTTGACGGGAATGATTTTGAAGGGCTGGTAAATCCGTTTGCCATCGCATTGAAGACGTATTGCGTGCACTGCCGGGGGATGGTTTCATTAAAAAGTGTTGCATGGGCAGATACCGGTGAACCGCTGAGCCAGTATCGAAAGCGGATGCTCAAACGCATTCCTCTTTTCTGGCAATATTGGAGAAATGGTCTTGGAGCGGTAATTGTCGGTCTGATTACTGCCGTAATTGCTGTTGTCATGCGTCCTGATGATGGTGCCGTTTTTTTTGTCATCGGTTTTGTTACTGGTGCAGTTCTCAGTCCGATGCTTTTGCCCGCAGGCCTGATCCCTAAATACCTGGGGATTGATTTCCGAAATATACGATAACCAATAGTGAGATAAGAAATATGAGATTTTGTTTCTGCACTGCGATACTCTGTTTATTCAGCACTTTTAATAATGTCTGTTGTGCAGATGGAGTTGACCAGAAAAACAGAACGGCTGATCCGGCTACCCGCTTTGAATCAGCAATCCAGCAGTTTGAGAAGCAGGATGAAAAATCGCCGCCCTGTAAGAATGAGATTTTATTTACCGGTTCTTCCTCAATTCGTCTTTGGGACACAACCGCCTCTTTCCCGAGTCGAAAAATACTTAATCGCGGTTTCGGCGGGTCGCAAATCAGCGATGTTCTTTACTATTTTGATCGAGTCGTTCTGAAGTATGAGCCACGTGTGATTGTCTTTTATTGTGGTGACAATGACATCGCCGGCAAAAAAAGTCCGGAAAAGGTTTTTCGTGATTATCAGAAATTTTCTGAGAGAGTCCATGCAGCGTTACCGGAAACAAAGATCATTTATCTGCCGATTAAACCGAGCAAGGCCCGATGGAAACTGTGGCAGGAAATGGCAGAAGCCAATCAGATGATTCGCACATGGAGTGAATCAAAAGATTATTTGCGATATTGCGATACCGTCCCTGCAATGCTGAATAGCAAGGGGGAGCCGAATGAAAACTATCTGATTGGGGATGGACTGCATTTAAACAAAGCCGGCTACAAAAT
>WFOZ01000171.1 GCA_015487825.1 Planctomycetaceae bacterium | reverse complement strand
GCTTCAATACGCTCTGCAGGATAATCACTGATGACAATCAGTTTTCGGGGGGAGGCGATCTCATCCAGCTTCAGGGCAGTTTCGCTGGGTACGTAATCAAACCTCCATCCAGCATTTGACAAAGCACCAGCAAGATAGCTTGCAGCACTGTCTAATGTGGTATCACCAAGGAAGAGAATCGGGTTCGACATCGCAACATTGTATCCCGAAGAATTTCAGGTTCAATTTCCAGCCCGTTCATTTCCAGTGAGATTTTCCGCATTGATCCAAACAACTGATAAACTATTTCTAATTTCTCCAAACCACCATCAAATCCACATCTGTTGATTGGTCTGGAACTGTCTCATCTCATCCGATGCAAAGGAGATGTATTACCGTAACGGGTGGAACAGAAATATGGTCAGGACGTTAAGATTTTCGAATTACCAATGTTACTGCTCCTCGTCGGCATCGTTATCGGTTTCGATTTGAGGTGTTGAATCTTTGCGAATGAGTAAGGCGGAGAAGCCGCCGTCGTGGGTGGTGTTTGGCAGGATGGTTTTCATTTCGCTGCAAAGAAACTCGGGGTGTTGTGTGAGCCAGGTCTGGATCAGTTGCTCGTTTTCGCGTGAATCGATACTGCATGTGGAATAGACGATACGTCCTTCCTGTTCAAGTTGGGAGGCTGCCACATCCAGCAGATGCAGTTGGATATCGTTCAACTCGCTGACTTCATGATCACAATATCGCCAGCGGGCTTCGACACGTTTGCCAAGCACTCCGGTGTTACTGCAGGGGGCATCAACTAAAATTGCATCGAACGGTCCACCATCAATTTCCGGTTCGTGCCGATCAATCAGCAGCGTTTCGATACATTCATAGCCAAGGCGTTCTGCGTTTTCCCGTACTTGCTTTAAACGGTGTTCAACCACTTCGGCTGCTACAATTTTTCCCTGATTGAGCATCAATTCAGCCAGTTGTGTTGTCTTGGTCCCCGGTCCCGCACATAAATCGAGTACATTCTGCTTCGGGTATGGGTTCAACAAGCGTGCAGCGTGCATCGCGGTTTCATCCTGAATGACGAATTCTCCCTCACGAAATCCGGGAAGATCGCTGAGCCGAATCGATTGCTTCAGGCGGACTGCTTCCGGATAATCTCCCGCTTCCACTTTAATGTTCTGCTCATTGCATTTTGCGATCCACTGCTCAGGCTCAATAAGCATTCGGGTAATACGAACCGTCATTGGAGGTGGAATGAGAGAGGCCCAGGCGATTTCTAAAAGTTCATCCGGTGAAAATGTATTTTCCCATTGTCTGATAAGAGATGTCGGCAGACTGAATGCGTGTGAAAGATAGTCGCGGAGTCTTCTTTGTGGATTGGGAAATACTTTTTTTCTGAGTGTTCGATACTCACGATCAGTTGCAGGATAGCGGTCCGCTGCCGGTTCGTGAGATGTTTCCTCTACAAGCAATCGCTGGACACCACGAAGAACGCCGTTAAGAAAACCTGTCCATTCCGGATGCCCGGCAAATCGGCACAATTCAACCGTTTCAGAAATCGCAGCATGTTGAGAACTGACTGGTCCAAACAACAATTCGGCTGCTCCCAATTGAAGCAGTGTCCATAAAGGAAGTTCGACGCGTTCACGGGGGCGGGAAACACATTCCGCAAGGACGGCATCGAGAATTCCAATTCGCAAGATAAGCCGTTCTGCGAATTTAGCCCCCTGATGTTGCTCGGAGCGATCACTGCCGGCTGCAATCAGTTGATCGCGAACCAGTTTATCTTTAGAACGCCACTGTTCGACAAAGAAGTATGTCCACTGTCTGGCTGTGACAGGGTTGGAACCGGCAGGGATTTTTTTGGGCTTACGTTTTTGCTGTTTCTTCATGCGATTTCGTTGATCTGCTTCTATACGCTCTGTTTAATTTCTGCATAGCTTAGCAAGATCGTCGAAGAAATGCGGGTATGTTTTGGCGGTACATCCAGGATCTTCAATAACAATTCCCGGCACACGCAGCCCGATTAAACTGAAACTCATAGCCATTCGGTGATCATCGTAGGTTTTTACACTGGCTGCAGTGATCGGTCCGGGATGAATCGTATAACCATCCGGGTGTTCTTCAGCTTTGATGCCGAGCCTTTTCAACTCCGTTACCACTGCTGCAACGCGATCGGTTTCTTTGAATCGCATATGTTCGACATTGCGAACCCGGGTTGGTCCGTTGGCAAAAACTGCGACCGCAGCCAGAGTTTGAGCCGTATCGCTAATTGCATTCATATCGATATCGATACCGTGAAGCTCTCCACCGGTTACGGTAACGTGGTTATCACCCCATTCAACCGTACACCCCATTTGTGCCAAAGCATCGACAAACTTAACATCCCCCTGAAGTGCGTTCTGATGCAAATTTTCAATCGTCACTGTCCCGCCGGTTATAGCTGCGGCTGCAAAGAAATAACTCGCAGCAGAAGCATCCGGTTCTATTGCATACTCTTTGGCTGAATACTTTTGAGGAGTTACCTGGAACCGCTGCAGCTGATCGGTTTCTGCGGTAACACCAAAACTCTTCATCAGGCTCAGAGTCAATTCAATGTAAGGCTTGGAAACGAGCTCTCCCTCAACAATAATTTCCAGCGCAGAGGCAGCATAGGGAGCGACCATCAACAGGGCACTAAGATACTGACTCGAAAGCCCGCCGGCGATATGCACTGATCCTCCAGGAAAACCTATGGAATTCACCAGAATCGGTGGACTGTCCGTGTCATGCAGGCAGCGGACATCAACGTTCAATTCGCGAAGCGCTCTGACCAAATCGATAATTGGCCGTTGTCTCATTCGAGAGTTGCCATCCAGTTCATACCCGCCAATTCCGAGAGCACACATCGCCGTCAGAAAGCGAATACTTGTCCCACTGTTTTCAAGCCAGAGTTCTGCCCCGGGCGAGGGGATTTCTCCGGCACAACCGGCAATCGATATTGCCCCCTGCCCGTCCCGGCTCCACTCGATCCCCAGACGCTGGAGGCTATCGAGCATGACATGCGTGTCGTCGCTTTCCAGTGCATTGCTGAGCACGGACTCTCCCCGAGCCAGAGCAGCAATAACTAACGCCCGGTTGGTAATACTTTTCGACCCTGGTGGCTTAACAGTGCCCGTCACCGGGCCAGCAATTGGTTTAATTTCAATCTTGTTCAAGTCTGTCTCTTTGAAGGCGGGAAACCTGGTGTATTTTTTTCGAGCGTTTTAGTCAGTTACTCCCATCGGCTTAATACCAATATACCTATGACAGAAGAATTCTAGCTGACATAACCAGACCGCGAAACTAAAAAACTAATTCAGGGGGAATGATCTGCATGTTTTTATTTAAGTGAATTGTGCGTATACCAGTTCCGCACTACCTCGTGCCACAAAACGTCAACCGGCTTGACCTGAAAACCTGCTCCTCCTCCTGAACGAGCCCTCACACCTATTATTACCAGCAGTATCCCAACGTCAAATACTTTGTCTACCCAAAATGCTCTACGTGTCATACGTGATGCGAATGAGGCATTTAAAATCTTAAGATCATTCGTAACTATTCAGTAATGCGTGGTTGGGGACAAATTGTCGGAAGTGTTGTGAGTAATTTGACAGGACGGCTGGTGACAATTTGCCCCCAGATACAATCAGGTTTCCAGTTCTGGGGGCAGATTGATTGGATGTTTTCCGAACATTCACACTTTTCAAATAACAATCTGTCCCCGGCCACTCTTCGCTGAGCAGCAACGTTTGGTTACCGCAGAAATTAAGGTTGTTTGCAGGGGCCGCTACACACCTCCAATCGAAACAACCACTTTATTTTTCAGAATTGAAAAAACTGTAATAAATGTGGGCATACATTGGGAACATAATGGCAGACATGTGCAATGAAATGGGACAGAACAATAATTTCCAGGTTCTTCAGCGGCCAGTTCCGAATCATTTATTCCTCTACGGCCTCTCATTCTTTCCAATGAGGTAATTTCTTTGTACTATCCGTATTAGCGTTGGCGTAGGGTCCGCTATTGCGGACCATGATG
>WFOZ01000170.1 GCA_015487825.1 Planctomycetaceae bacterium | reverse complement strand
CCCAGCACGGCTGGTTCATTCTGATAGCCGTAACCAAACTGATATTTTTCTAAAATTTGCGAGCCGTTCGCAAACTTTTACCGTTAGTAATACAGAAAACGTACTTCTAGTATCGGCTTACTTGTTCAAGTTACATCAATTCTCTTATTTTTCCTACCGAGGAGAACTCAATGCGTCAAAATTTTCTGCTTCTGTTCAGTGCAATTGTTATCTTTTCACTCTCAAATAGTGCGCAGGCCGGCGAAAAAGGCTGGAAATCGCTGATGGATGGTAAAACTTTCAAAGGCTGGAAAGCAAACGAAAATACGGGAAGCTGGAAAATTGAAGATGGTAGTTTTGTCTGCAATGGCGAGCGAAGCCACCTTTTCTATGTGGGAGACGACAAACCGTTCAAAAATTTTGAATTCAAATGTCAGGTAAAAACGCTCCCCAAAAGTAACGCAGGGATCTATTTTCACACAAAATACCAGGAAACCGGCTGGCCGAAATTTGGATACGAAGCTCAGGTGAATAACACGCATGGAGACCCCAAAAAGACAGGCTCTTTATACGCGGTCAAGAATGTATTCGAGGCACCGGCAAAGGATAATGAGTGGTTCGATTACTACATCAAAGTAGATGGCAAGCACATTTTAATCGTCGTTAACGGCAAAACCTGTGTTGACTGGACCGAACCTTCGGACAGAAAAGCAGGAAAGGATTTCACTCGCATTCTGGATCAGGGAACGTTCTGCCTGCAGGCACACGACCCGATCAGCAAGGTCTATTTCCGTAACATTCAGGTAAAGCGTCTCCCTTAGAAGTTTCGACATTGTTGCAGCAGCCTGATCATACTCCCGGCTTGTCTGTAATAAGGTCTCTGCGGAATTGGTGCTGGGGATTAAGCAGCCGCAAGAATGTCAGCAGGACTATGCTGAGCGTTCCGATGGAAGTTGCAGAAGCAATCAGGAACATGATCACGACCTGATACTTGACCGCTTCCATCGGATTCATGCCTGAAATCAGTTGCCCGGTCATCATGCCGGGTAAACTGACTACCCCGACAATCATCATCGAATTGATCACTGGAATCATTCCCGTGCGAACTGCATCCTGCACCGGATTTCGAGCCGCTTCCCAGCGAGTTGCTCCCAAGGCAAGTAGAGATTCCACCTGCTCTCTGCGTCTGACCAGCGATTCGGTCATCGTGCCCAGCGCCAAAGAAATTCCGTTGAGCGTGTTGCCAAGTACCATGCCAAGCAGCGGAATGGAATATTGTGGGGCATACCAGCGGTCGATTCCCTGCAAAACAACAAACAATGCAAAAGAAGTAATGATCCACGCACTGGCCCAGACCGAAATTATGCTATTGAGCCAGATCCCAGGGTAGTGACGCTGATTTCTCTGGGCTGCAGTGACTCCCGCAATCAATGTCATCATCAGGCCAAGTCCAACGACCACGTACCAACGTTCTAATCGAAAAACCGATTCCAGCACCATGCCAACGAGCAGTAATTGAATGATGGTTCTGAAGCTAGCCAAGATCAGCAACCGTTCGATACGCAGTTGCAAAACAATGGAAATCACGGCGTTGATGACAATCAACATCGCAGCAAAAGCAACTTCCCAATATGTCAGTTCCACATAAGTATCCATATCGATCCTCACCTGTAATTCATCAAGCTCCAACTTTCAATTGAAAGCCTGGCAAAGCACTACCCCATTTTTCCCTTTTCAATTTGCCAGATCATATTCGAAATTCGCTTTGCCTGTTTCTGATCGTGAGTGACCCAGATGATTGCTCGCTTCGCCTGCTGATCATTCAGCCAATTGGTAATCAGCAACTCAACCATAGCTGTGGCTTGATCATCCAGAGCTGCGGTTGGCTCATCCAGTAAAAGAATCTCCGGATTCAACTGTGTCGCCCGCAGTAACGCAGTCAATTGCGATTCTCCTCCTGAAATATCCTGGTAATTTTTCTTCAGGAACGACTCATCTCGCCCGAGCATTTCCAATTGCTGAATGGCTTGTTCGCGTTGAAAGTGTTTTTCCTGGTGAACCTGAAGCAGGAAAGGTCGCTTCAGGTTATCTTCGATGGTTCCATCAAACAGAGCCGGCTTTTGATGTACGTAGATTGCCCGGCTGCGAAACTGAGGGACGAAAGAATCTGCAACCGGCTTCCCCTTCCAGAGTATGAGGCCCGAATCGAGTGGATCAAGCATTGCCAAAGCACGCAACAGAACCGTTTTGCCACTCCCGCTTGGCCCCACCAACGCAATTCGATCACCGCAAAAAACAGATAAAGAAATCTGGTCGAGCAAAATCTGAAC
>WFOZ01000169.1 GCA_015487825.1 Planctomycetaceae bacterium | reverse complement strand
CAAAAACCGTTCGTACAGGTTACCTTTATACCTTAACAACCTGTCCAGTTTTTGGGGTCCAGCACAAGTAACTATTCAGCAATGTTTGGTTATTGCAGAAATTAAGGTTGTTTGTAAGGTCCGCTATTGCGGACCACCGCAGAAACAGGAGGATCCACCTCCCATCGTGATCCGCAATAGCGGCCCCTACGCCAACGCTGAATAGTTACCCGGCGAGACCAAAACGACTTTCTCATATCGCCTTAGTAAAACAGAGTATGTTAATTCATAACTACTTTAATAACAACGAGTTATGACCCCATTGACCGCTACACAACCAGTGTCGATACGGGCACATAATAATTGCTCTCATAGGAGTGAATGCCTGGATCTTCTTTTGCATTAATCGAAGCTCTCTTCGATCGAGATTTTTCGCTGCGGGTTGACATTCCAGACAGGCATTGCATAATCGTAACTCTGAATTTCTTGATGCTAACGCATTGATATCATTAGTTATATTTATACATGCAATTCTGGATTCTGAAATGCACCTGCGATATTTGGAAATGTTTTGCGATGCGGTTGAGCTACGCAGCTTCTCTCGAGCGGCGGATCAGTTACATGTTTCGCAGTCCGCGGTCAGCCAGGCGGTACAATTGCAGGAAAAACGACTGGGCATACGTCTAGTCGACCGATCAAAAAGGCCTTTTGAGCTGACGGCAGCGGGAAAAGTTTATTTTGAAGGAACTCGCGATCTACTGGCGACATTTCAGGAGCTGGAAGATAAAATCCGAAGTATGGGAGACCGAGTGACAGGGCGGGTTCGGGTTGCTGCGATCTATTCGGTCGGATTGTTGCACATCAACGAAACAATCGATCAGTTTCGTACAGAGTATCCTGAAGTTGAGGTCGTTGTTGACTATGTCCACCCGGATGAGGTCTACCGCCGTGTCGAGCACGAGCAGGATGAATTGGGACTGGTTTCTTTTCCGAAGCCACGGGGAGAATTCACCTGCGTTCATTGGCAGGATCAGCCGATGGTGATTGCAGTTGGCAGGAAGCATCCCTGGTTTAATAAAAATTCAATCAGACCGGACGAATTGAATCGGGTTAGGTATGTCGGCTTCAGTCCGAATTTACAAATACGTAGAGCCACAGACCGCTGGTTTCGAGAAGCCGGCGTGCATGTGGAAGTGGTTCACGAGTTCGATAACGTGGAGTATGTAAAGCGAGATGTTGAATCTGGCTCCGGAGCAGCGTTGTTACCCAAGCCAACAATCATAGATGAATCAATCGCCGGTCGGTTGCACTGCCTGGAGATTGAGGGAACCTCTTGGGTAAGACCTCTGGGAATCATTCATCGCAAAGGGCGTGAGTTATCGTTGGCAGCAATTAAGTTGATAGAAGCACTTCAAAAGAGTCACATCGAGACAATTTCCTGTCCGGTTTCTGCCTGAAAATTATTGAAGTACCCGAGAAAGAAACACGTGTCAGGTTTTTCAGCCTGACACGCCGGTACTCAAGTTTTCCGTGTATAAATAGCGACATCGCAAATAGTGCGAAAGATAATCATCTTGGAATCCACGTTTGTCAGGCTGGAAAGCCTAACCTACTTTGGTTTAAATTTTTAGATTTCGAAATTAGAAATACTAATTTCGACAATAGTGATGGAACAGGTTAAGAGGGAAGACGGTATGAGTAATCCAATGCGTAAAGATGGTTATCCGCTGGCTCATGATTTGTACTCACCTGAGTATGAGCATGAAAATTGTGGTGTCGGCTTTATTGCGCATCTCAAAGGAGAGCGTTCACACCAGATAGTGGATGACGCCGACCAGATCAACAGGCAGATGGAACATCGTGGTGCGTGTGGATGTGAAGAAAATACGGGTGACGGAGCCGGAATTCTTACCGCGATTCCCGATGAATTATTACGGAAGGTCATTCCTCAGGAACTCGGTAAAGAACTCCCGAAAGCTGGCTTGTATGGAGCGGGGATTGTCTTTTTGCCACAGGATGCTGCCCGTCGAGAACATTGCAAACAGGTTGTGAATGATCTGATTGCCGAGCAGGGGCAGGAATTGATTGGCTGGCGTCAGCTTCCGGTCGATGCCGATGCGGCTGATATCGGGCCAACGGCTCGTGAATGCATGCCCTATATGGAAATGCTGATAGTTGCCGCTGCCGATGGGCTGGATCAGAAAGCATTCGAACGTCAACTGTTTGTCATCCGAAAAGTGGCCAGCCACCGATTGCGTGTTGCAGAAGAACATCCTGAAGCATTACTGTTTTACGTCTGCTCACTTTCAACAGAAGTGATAATTTACAAGGGGATGATGACACCGCATCAGGTGATGCCGTTCTTTAAAGATTTGCAGAACCCGGAATACAAATCTCATCTTGCAATGGTGCATTCCCGCTTCTCGACCAACACGATGCCAAGCTGGGATCGAGCCCAGCCTTGTCGCTTCATGGCTCACAACGGAGAAATTAACACACTGCGCGGGAATAAAAACTGGATTCTTGCCCGTCAGGGTGCGATGCAAAGCGATCTGTTTGGCGACGATTTACAAAAACTATCTCCCGTTGTCGAAGAGCATTGTTCCGACTCCGGTGTGTTTGATAACGCACTGGAATTATTGTTGCTTGCAGGACGTTCGCTTCCTGAAGCTGTCATGATGATGATTCCGGAAGCGTGGCAGAATCACCATTCGATGCCTGAAGATAAGCGGGCATTTTACGAATTTCATTCCGCCTTGCAGGAACCGTGGGATGGGCCGGCTTCCATTTCATTTACGAACGGTCATTACATCGGCGCGGTTCTGGATCGTAACGGTTTAAGACCGTCCCGTTATTACGTGACGCACGATGACCGGGTCGTTATGGCAAGTGAGGTTGGCGTGGTTGATATTGATCCTGCGAATGTCAAGTCGAAAGGGCGATTACAACCGGGTAAAATGTTTCTGGTCGATTTTGAACAGGGACGCATTATTGATGATGAAGAGCTGAAGCACGAAATCGTTAACCGCAAACCGTATCAGCAATGGCTGCAGGATCAACGCATTACCCTGGGTGAACTTCCCTCGGCTGAGATCCCTGC
>WFOZ01000168.1 GCA_015487825.1 Planctomycetaceae bacterium | reverse complement strand
CCTTGGGAACGAGGAAATAACATCAAGGTATATCAAGAGTTACATCAATCCTCAAATAGAACCTGACGCTGTCCAGCTAGCCTACTTGTTGAAATATTTCACGGTTATCAATTAACCGGGTCTCTCCCACTTTCGCCGCGATCAATACAACCATTTCCTGTTGACGCTCATCTAGCATTTCCAGAGTATTCGGATCAACAATTGTGGCATACTCGGGGATAACACCAGATTCAGATACCAGCAGTTCCAACATTTTCTCACGAATCTCTTTCAATGAAAGCTGAGCATCTTGCACGAGTTTCTCAGCCAGGCACAATGCCCGGTACAAAACCGTTGCGTGAGCTCGCTGCTTTTCGGAAAGATAAGCGTTTCTGCTACTTAACGCCAGACCATCTTCTTCCCGAACGGTGGGGCAACCAATAATTTCAACCGGAAAATTCAGGTCCCGGCAAAGCGATTTGATAATCGCCAGCTGCTGATAATCTTTCTGCCCGAATATCGCAATATCGGGCAGTACGATGTTAAACAGCTTGGCTACGATTGTGGCAACTCCATCGAAATGCCCCGGGCGGGATTCCCCTTCCCATCGCCGGGCTAATTCTCCCACACATAGCTGAACTTGCCGGTTTTCCTCGTAAATCACTCCATTCGATGGATGAAAAACAAAATCTGCTCCGGCCTGTACACATATTTCCAGGTCTTCTTCAAGTGTGCGGGGATAAGAACCGAAATCTTCATCCGGGCCGAACTGTGTCGGATTGACAAAGATGGTGACGACAACAAAATCGGCTTCTTGCGCGGCTCTTTCAATCAGGCTTTTATGCCCTGCATGTAACGCTCCCATGGTAGGAACGCAGCCGATACGGTTTCCTGCTGACCGGGCAGAAGCAACAGCCATTTGCACTTTAGTAGTTGTAGTCCCGGTTTGCATCGGCAAAAAATCTCAACTGTAGGGTCCGCTACCCGCGGACCCCGAATGGCCTAAACATTACACCATCGGAAACCAATATGAATTGTAAGCGTAATCAATGGTCCGCAATAGCGGCCCCTACGGCACGATAGTTTTTTTACCAGACGAACAAAGAAGTGCCCCAGGTTAAGCCAGCTCCAAAACCGGAGAGCATGATCGTATCGCCGCGGTTGATTAACCCCTCTGACAGAGCTTCATCGAGCGCCAGGGGAATTGAAGCAGCTGAAGTGTTGCCATATTTCTGGACATTGCAATACATTCGCTCTTTCGGAATGCCGAGTTTATCTGCAACTGAATCAAGAATTCGCTGATTCGCCTGATGCAGAACAAACAGCGGGATATCGTCAACAGTCATGCCAGCCGATTTCAACACAACATCAATTGATTGCGTCACGGTCCGGACAGCCCATTTGAAAACGCTTTTACCATCCATCCGTAAATAGTGATCACCATTGGCAAGTGATTCAGACGTCATCGGGTTCTTGGTTCCCCCTGCAGAACGTCCCAACATCAAACAGCCACCTCCATCGGAACCGAGTTGATATGATCGAAGCCCCTGTTGATGTGTCCCCGCAGCCATAATAACCGCCCCAGCTCCATCACCGAATAAGGGCGCAACGGCTCGGTCTTTCGGATCGACAATACGAGAGTTGCAGTCGGCTCCAATCACCAACGCCAGCTTGGCATTTCCGGTAACCACGTATTGCCCAGCTGTTGTTACCGCATACATATACCCCGCACATGCTGCGTTAAGATCAAAAGAGGGAGCATCGATTCCCAGCCGATCCTGTACCAGACAAGCCGCAGAAGGGCATTGAAAATCGGGGGTGAAAGTTGCCAGAATCAGCAGATCAATATCACGGGCATAAACGCCGGCATTCGCCATCGCCCGCTGAGCCGCCATCACCGAAAGATCGCTTGTTGCCTGCCCGGGAGAGACAACCCGTCTCTGCTTGATCCCGGTTCGCTGCTCGATCCAGTCCGGGTCACAACCGGGGCATTGTTGCGACATTTGCTCGTTGGTCACAATAGTATCGGGAACACACGAACCACTCCCAATCACCTGCACTCCCATTAAAGAACAGGTGCGCCGTGTGACAGCGGAGTAGGAATTGGGCATTTTTATTGCCGGCGGTGATAATGTTTTATCCATAAAAACTCATATTAATTAGCAAGTAAACAGATACGACCAGACTACCCTGCATGTATGAAATTCGTGTTAAGACAGATTGGATCCGATTTTTCAGTACGATGGTTTTCTCAAATCGTCTTAATTATTACAAAGTACCTTGTCTTGAATGAATCTACCGTCACAGAATAAGCAGAAAAGATAGGATACGCAATGTCAGTCAGTTTTGAAAGAGTGAAACACTCAGCATCAGGGGCTCCACATCGGCCCCCGTCTCAGTACACTACGCATTATACAGCTGCATTACTATACTCGGGCAAGACCGAATCGGTGCAGATTTCTCTACCCCCTTGATAATTATTGATGATTCACACCAGTTACGTCCTAAAAAAGTGGTCCTTACAACATCTTCAATTTCTTGATTTTGAGCTCGGTACATCGTAATAGCGCAACAACGGAGCACGGACCGCGAAAGTCCAACTCCGAGTTTAAGGTCTGAAAAGGCACTACTTTTCTCTCGGCAACATTCAGTCATTTACCAGGTGTTCAAAAGTGAGCGACACGACAGAATCCTTATTAATCCCACCGGAATTTTATTTTCAGACCACGTTTGAAATCCCGTTTCAAGAGGATTTGGAGAGCGTAATTGCCGGTGGAAATCATCCACAAATATCGGTTCCGCTGCCTTATTTGATGTTTAAACCGGCTGATTCAAAGCCATTGGGGACAATTCACGTCGCCTGGAACGATGCAGGGCTGGCTATCTCTGCTGAGATTGAGTTACCTCAAACGGAAAAAAAGAAAGGCAGTTCATCCAGCATGCGTCCGGAACTCGATTTTTTTATCGACACTCGTGATATGAAATCGAATAAACGAGCCAACCGATTTTGTCATCGCTTTCAATTGGTTTTTCCAATCCACGGCGCGAAGAATATCTTACCTGAGAAAATCAAGCAGATTGCGTTGACTCACTCACAATCAAATAAATCGGCTTCTTCGCAGGACGAAATCCCGACGGCTGGTTCGATTCAAAATGCTCAGCATCATGCCTCCTGCTGGCTTTCCAAAGATGTGCTCACCGGTTTCGACCCGGAAAACGTCCCTTCGATCGGTTTCTTTTATGTCATAAAAACACACAATCCCCAACTCGGTAATCAACCTTACGGGTTAAACGAAGACTTTCCTTACACTTCTGACCCAGGTCTCTGGCCCAGCCTGAAATTGAGCCGCTGATGATGCGGAAGCAGAGAATTGACTATGAATATTCTGGTAACAGGAGGTGGCGGTTTCCTGGGAAAATATCTGGTTGAGCAACTTCTCGAACAAGGCGAAAATGTTCGCGTGTTGAGCCGGGGCAACTACCCCGAACTAACAAAGTGCGGAGTCGATCTGGTTCAGGGAGATGTGCGAGATGCTTCAATCGTTCGATCTGCCTGCGAACAAATAGATACAGTCTACCACGTTGCAGCGATTCCCGGCATTTGGGGCCCCTGGAAGAGATACTACGAAATCAACACACTCGGCACACTAAACATCATCGCTGCCTGTAAAAAACAGGGCGTCAACAAACTGATCTACACCAGTTCTCCCAGTGTCGTTTTCGATGGCAAGCCCCATCTCGAAGCCGATGAATCGCTTCCGTACCCGAAAAAATATTTATGTCATTATCCTCACAGTAAAGCAATCGCTGAACAGGCCGTTCTTGCAGCTAACAATACCGATGGATTATTGACCTGTGCATTACGACCCCATTTAATCTGGGGGCCACGCGATAATCACCTCGTCCCACGCTTACTTCAAAAGGCATCCGCAGGAAAAATCCGACAGGTGGGTGATGGGAGGAATCTGGTTTCGATGTGCTATGTCGAAAACGCAGCTGCTGCTCATTGGCAGGCTGCGGAAAAGTTAATGCCGGAGTCTGAAACAGGCGGGCAGGCGTATTTCATTAACGATCCCGTTCCAGTCAACCTCTGGTCATGGATTAACGAAATTCTTAACAAAGCAGGGATCGAACCAATCCGAAAGAAAATCTCTGCTCGCAGCGCTTACCATCTTGGCCATGCTGTTGAAACGATTTATAAACTACTGGGAAAAACTACTCCCGAACCGCCAATGACTCGATTCGTTGCGATGCAGTTGAGTCAATCTCATACTTATTCAATTGAAAAAGCAAAACATGATTTTCAGTATCAGCCGATGGTCAATTACGAAACCGCGATGAAAAAACTGGAAGCGGACTTGCCACGAATGATACAACCGTAGGGTCCGAGAACACAATTACGAGCAAATCTGAAAGTACGATCAATGATTAGAGCCGCTTCGATTTCCCTTACTCTTATCGCAGCATCAATCGCGATCCCCTCACCCCGCCTGATTGCAGAGGAGACCTCAAAGAAGCCAACAACCTCTCATAAAACAGTTGAATTTCGAGTTGGTTTTGGTGAGCGTGATATCACT
>WFOZ01000167.1 GCA_015487825.1 Planctomycetaceae bacterium | reverse complement strand
TCGGAACGGCTGAGAAAATTCACGCCCACCAGCAAACGACTTACGTCAAAAAACACCCGAAACTATTTCAAATTTCGTTAATTTTTACCCAAACTGGGGAAGTAGGGCTATGATGGGATTGGCCTTCAGCCAATAAGAAAAAGTATTGAAATTACTGGCACATAGAATCCGGTAGAGTCAGAAATCATCCAAAACGAACGAAAACACGTGAGAAGGAGGACCTTTCCAGCCATGCGTTCCCGAGCAGGAGCTTGGGAACGAGTTGAACCTGGCGCTGTCCAGCTAACCTACTTTCCTAACGCCCAACGCCTAATACCTAACGCCTATTTCTTACCTGCGGGCGTTTTCGTATTTCATCGAAACCCAGGCTCCGTTTTCTTTGCTGCTGGCGACGCATTGCTGGATGAAGTACATTCCTTCTGCGCCGTCGTAGACGTTCGGGTAAATCGTGTTTTTCTTTTCGAATTTTTCACCCTGGCTCCGTTTGATCATGTCGTCATAAGCAAAACGATAAACATTGGCAAAGGCTTCAAAAAATGCTTCGGGGTGTCCGGAAGGAAGTCTGCACGCGGAAGCTCCCAGTTCGTTCATGTAAGGTGCATTCGGATCGCGCGTGTAAATTTGATGGGCTTTCCCGTTTTCCCGCACCATCATTTCGTTCGGGTTTTCCTGTCGCCAGGAGAGTGCTTTTTTGGTGCCATCAATTTCGATAAACAGATCGTTCTCTCGACCATGAGAAATCTGACTGGCAGTGACGGTCAGCAGGCCGCCATTTTCCAGACGAATGACCGTATGCCCGTAATCATCCAAAGCACGACCTTCTTCGAAAATCCGTAAGTGGCAGGAAAGTTCTTCGGGCAACATCCCTGTCATGTACCGGCCCAGGTTGTAAGCGTGAGTTCCGATATCGCCGTAACAGCCTGCTGCTCCGGATTTGCTTGGATCGGATCGCCAGGCTGCCTGCTTCTGACCGGTCTGTTCCAATCGGGTTCGCAGCCATCCTTGCAGATAATTCGAACGAATCGCCTGGATTTCTCCCAGTTCTCCTGAAAGAATCATTTCACGAGCCTGACGAACCAAAGGGTAGCCGGTGTAGTTGTGAGAAACAGCAAAAACCGCCCCCGATTTTTCAACAGCCTGAACCAACTCTTCCGCCTGAGCAAAATCAAATGTCATTGGTTTATCACAAATGACATTGAACCCGGCTTCCAGGGCAGCTTTGGCGATTTCAAAATGTGTGAAGTTGGGAGTTGCGATGCTGACAAAATCAATCCGTTCTGACTCAGGAAGGGCGGCTTCGGTCTCGAATAATTCTGCGTAACTGCCATATGCCCGGTCCGGTTTGATATCGTAAGCAGGAGCAGAAGCTTTCGCTCTTTCCGGATTGGAAGAAAGCGCCCCTGCCACCAATGCTGCCCGATTATCGAGAACCGCTGCGGTTGCATGCACACGTCCAATGAAAGAACCTTGCCCGCCACCTGCAAGTGCCATCCGTAATTTACGATTGAGTGGTCCGTTTGTCGTTTCCATAATAATCTCTTTACCTTTCGGGAATTTATTACTCTTTGCATTGTTGGTGGTGACATCTTTACAAAGATTGGATTGAATATTTGAATTGAGCAGAATTAAGTTGACGAATTCCTTACAGATTGCCTGTAATCAATAAATTAACAGATTGCCTGTTACGCAGGATATCTTGAGCGGAATATGATCTCAAGGGTAAGCAGGTTTGATTTGCATCAGAACGTTTTTCACTGGTTGAATGGATCATTTTAGAGTAGGATATCTGAGCGGGTTCAATGCATCGGTTTTCTGTCCCATCAAAATCAACACTCTCATTTAGCAGGAGCATAATAATGACATCAGCAAAAAACACGAAAATGATCTGGTTCACTTGTGGCGTTTTGGGAGGATTGATGGTTTCCTACTTCTGGCCAAGTGAAATCGCATTGGCAGATACGGACCGCGACGCTGGTGGTTCCAAGTTTGCTGTCATTACTGTCAACACAGGTGTTGCAACAGGCGATGCTGTGTTCGTTCTCGATTTTCTGACCGGGCGCTTATACGGGGCAGCGATGAATGCACAGACTGGAAAATTTACACAGTCTTACGCCAGAAATATTATGCCCGATTTTAACCTCAGCCCGGATGTAACCCCCAGCTTTGTTGTTAGCTCTACCAAGCTTTTCATTTCAGCACGTGCACGCAAGCAGCCTGCAACCAATGGCATTTGCGTTGCAGAATTGAAAACAGGCCGGGTTATCGTCTATGCATTTCCTTACGCAACCGAACCTCGGCTCCAGCCACTGGAAACGCTGACCATGGTTGATGGTTTCATGTTCCGGCAGGGCGTACAGTAAAGCACCCGAACTCGCTAGCCTGGCATTATGCAACGACGAAAAGAAGCGTGGCTTGGCCTCAGCGGCTGATGGATAATCCGGTATAGAGATCTGGGGCAATACGATCTGATGCCAGGACGGTTTGGGAAAACCGTCTTTCGTTTTCGACTCAATGATTACTGACTACCAGTCAATCAAAGCCCCGACAGAAAGACCACTCAGACTGATGTTGGTTCTCTTTTTATTGAGAATGACATTGTTGCTGATGTTGTAATCCGGTCCCCCTAGTGGTGGCGGGTTGGGAACGCGTGTCGCATTGGTGTCGTATTGCACATTGTCTCCCGGGCGTGTCACATCACCAAACCAGAGGAAGTTGTAGCCAACCGTCAGTGTGACAT
>WFOZ01000166.1 GCA_015487825.1 Planctomycetaceae bacterium | reverse complement strand
TTCCCGAACATATCGGCAGCAATCTTTAGTGACTGAGGAATTGCAGAAAAAAGATCCGGGCAACAAGTGGTATGCGCGTCAGTCGAGATATCGTTTGCCGGCAGAATCGGTTCGTGATACCGCTTTGGCAATTAGTCGATTACTTGTTGAAGATGTGGGCGGCGAAAGTATCAGGCCTTATCAACCAGCCGGCTATTACAGACATTTGAACTTTCCCAAGCGGACGTATCAGCACGATACAGACAGCAAGCAGTACCGCCGAGGCGTTTACGTGCATTGGCAGCGTCAGTTTCTGCATCCGATGCTCAAGGCGTTTGATGCACCAAGTCGGGAAGAATGCACCGCAAAAAGGCCTCGCTCAAATACACCTCTGGCTGCGCTGACATTACTGAATGATCCAACCTTCATGGAGGCAGCAAGAGCCTTTGCCGGACGAATTCTTCTTGAGGGAGGAGATAGTTGCGAATCGAAAATTAAATTTGCCTGTAAGGAAGCTCTTTCGCGATTACCAGATAAAACAGAGCAAAACGTTCTGATGCAGGCTTGTACAACGCAGCTTGCCTATTACAAAGAACATCCTGACCAGGCGAAGCAGCTTCTTGCAGTTGGAATGGCACCGAAGCTTGAAGGAGTGAATTCCAGTGAGCATGCCGCGTGGACGCAAGTTGCCAGAATACTATTGAATCTCAATGAAACAACTACACGAAACTGATGCCAGCTTTTGAAACGGCATCAAATCAGTTCTGAAAGTGGTACAGCATCGTTCTCGACAAGGTATTGCGGGCGACCGTTAAGGTCGTTGATGGTTGTGGTTCTGGTATCGATCCCCAGATTATGGTACAGCGTGGAAAACAGTTCCGGGAACGTGACGGGGCGTTTGGTTGCTTCGCCGCCGAGCCGGTCGGTTTCTCCGATTACCTGACCTGTTTTCATGCCACCGCCGAATAAGAATGCGGAGTTCACACGCGGCCAATGATCACGACCAACCTGCGAACTGATCTTCGGCGTGCGCCCGAATTCTCCCCAGATCGCCACCGTGCAATCGTCCGACATTCCCCGTTCATGCAGATCCTCCAACAGCGCGCTGACACATTGATCAAACACGGGAAAATCTTCTGCTTCCCTTTTGAAGATAGAATTGGAATGGTTTTTCCCGCCGCCGTGCCAATCCCATTTACTGTAGTTGAGCGTGACGACCCGCGCACCGGCTTCGATCAATCTGCGGGCCACAAGTAAACTTTGTGGTACGCGCGGTGCGCCGTTGCCATCCATATGTTTTGTCGGATCGCCCGTTCCATACCGTTTCACAATCGCCGGGTCTTCATTGGAAAGATCCAGTGCATCAGCCAGTTTTGAGGATGTCAGCACTCCCATCGCCTGCCGGTTGAATGTATCCAGTCCATCCATCATCCCCGAGGCATCCGCCTGCCGTTTGAATTGATCGAGGCTGCTCAACAGCTGACTGCGGTTACCGAGCCGTTCCAACGTGATGCCGTTGAGGACCATGTCCTGTTTGGTGTCGCCCAGTGGTCGAAAAGGTGATTGCGAAATACCCAGAAATCCGGGGCCGGGTTCGTTATAAGGACCGTGCGTGCAGGGATAACACAAACTCACAAACGGAGGAGCGGTTCGATCAACGGCTCCCTGAAGTTTGGAAATTGTGGAACCGAACTGTGGCCAGCCTCCTCCCGGTTTCTGTTTCTTCGGATCGTGCCCGTTGAAACATTGAATCGCATCGTGACCGCTTTGTGAGCCGACAATCGATCGTACAACAATCGCTTTGTCCATTTGTTTGGCTAACAATGGAAACGCTTCGCAGATTTCGATCCCCGGAACATTTGTCTGAATCGGTCGCCAGGGACCGGCAATTTCTTTTGGTGCATTCGGTTTCAGATCGAACATATCCTGATGCGGAGCTCCGCCGACAAGATAGATCATGATCACCGATTTATGTTTTTTAGATTTCCCTGTTTCATCAGCTGCCAACAGTTGAGGCAAGCCCAGTCCGGTCAGTCCCAGTCCACCAATTTGAAGAAAGTTTCGTCGCGACAATCCATCACACATTCCAGGTCCGGCTTGTCGGTTGCCTAAGATGGTCAACATTATGGTTAGTCTTTCATCAGGAATAAAGGGCGGGCAAACAGAGATACCATTTACGCCCCCAGCACGGCTGGTTTATTCTGACAGCCATAACCAATAACGAAATTTATAGAAAATTTGCGTAACATGCGAAGAAAATGGCCATCAGTAATATAGAAAAGTAAAACCTGGTTTAACAACAGTCAACCCCGGCATGGCTGGTTTGCCACAACCAGTCAGAAGTAATGGAACTTTCACCTCAAGCTAATTGTTTATTATGACAGTAGCAAACAATTGTGTGCCAGCAGGACTGCTTTTCAATTTTGAATCGAAAACCTTGCTCAAATTGCCTCTGATTGTTTTTCTCGAACGATTCTGACAGAATAAGTCGATAAGACTGGTTTGCTATCTATCAATACGGGCAAACAACGCCTTTGTAAGGAAGAAAGCTTCTCACCGCCGGGTATTGATCTGTTGAATCGATCAGCACCTGGTGAAATTCTCATACTTTGTTCTTCTAATTACTGGAGTTGCTGTGAAGTATTCCTGCTTGCTGCTTTTGTTTCTGTTCGGTTTATCATCGGGTAATCTCAGCGCGAAAGAACCGACGGAAATCTATGAAGCCAAAACGTTTCATGCAAAAGATGGGCGTACCATTCCTTACCGGCAATATACGCCGGAAAATATGAGTGTGAAGAAAAAGTATCCACTGGTTCTGTTTTTTCATGGAGCCGGCGAGCGAGGCACGAAGAATATCAAAGTGATGCAGTGGGGACTTATGCCGCTGTATGCCTATCTGAAGGCGAATCATGTTGAGGCAATCGTTATCGCTCCGCAATGTGCACCGAAGGAACAATGGGTTGATACACCCTGGTCGAATCCGTCACACGTAATGCCCGAAAAGCCGTCCGGACAGATGCAGTTGGCAATTGAATTATTAAAAACAACTGCATCAACATTGCCTGTTGATAAAAAAAGAATTTACGTCACAGGTTTATCAATGGGCGGATTCGGCGCATGGGATATCGTTCAGCGAATGCCCGAAATGTTTGCCGCAACGATGCCCGTTTGTGGTGGTGGCGATACCGCCCAGGCCGAACAATTCAAAAATGTTCCCGTCTGGGCATTTCACGGTTCCAAAGATGGAGTTGTCATTCCACAAC
>WFOZ01000165.1 GCA_015487825.1 Planctomycetaceae bacterium | reverse complement strand
TTCTGCAGGCCCCTGCTCCCAAACCGAAGCCGCTTGTCGACCAAGGTGAATCAAATGAAACCCCGACTGGAACGGAAGAATCGCCTCAAAGCACTCCCGTCGAACAGGTGAAACAGCCTCCCAAAATCAGTATCGCAAAAGTGAAAGAGCAGATTCTAGAGCAGAATACAGATGCTGTTCTTCGAAGAAAGAATCGTAGCAAATCGTTCTGTAGAAGACTCAGTTCAGAAACTTATGTTGAACTGGGTGATATTAAGAAAGCTTTGTATCAGTTGGAAAAACTGGACAGGCTCAACGAAGATCTTGCTTTCTTCAAAATAACACCTTTAGTAAAAATTGGCTGGTATCATCTGGCAAACAGTGACCGCGAGGCGGCTCGAAAAGTGGCTGCACAGGCTTTGGAACTGGCAAAGGGGTACCGACCGAATATCGGGCGAGATTCAATCGGCCACACCGTTTTTCTGGGGTCACTGCTGATTGCATTGGAGGAATTCGAGAAAGTCGGTTCCCTGCTGCAGTCTCGCGAAGAAATTCAAAAAGCGAAGCTGGAAACGGTTCGTGTTTCGATGATTCTTCAGGATCACAGTTACGATCTCGATCAGAATTACCAATGGTTGCCCCGGCAGCAACTCGAAGCACCGTTAATGTTTGCAGCCGGTTACGGTGCAGCGGTTCGCGGGCATGGCAAACAGACGCTGGCCTGGGTCAATTCAATCAGTAATCCTACCTACAAAAGTAACGCCCTGGCAGGCTACATGGCTGGAATGTCTGTCAATAATCCGAATTATGATGTCCTTAGTGAAGCCGGCCTCGCAGGGCTCTCTTCTCAACAGATTCAGCGGGCCGTTGCGATCTGCCTGCAGATAAAGGCTTTTCAAAAGAGTAGTACACAGGCTCGTGCGATTTTGGCACAACTTCAAAAAGAAATCTCAACGTGGAAGCTCCCGGCTGTTGCGACAATTCCGGATGATAGCGGTATTTATAAAGGAAAATATCAAAGGGCTCCGGCTGAGGTGTTGATTGCCATTCAAACTTATCGACTGGTGGCCAGATACCTGGCAAGCGATGGGCAACACGAACTGGCCTGGAAGCAGATAGAACAGGCAATGCTCTGGGCAGCAGCGATCGCTCCCTCGCGAACTCAGACAGCCAACCTGATGAAACATCTGCAGCGAGATCAGAAAAAAATACAGAGTGAACTGGCCAGCGAATTCAAAATTACGCAATCTGTAAATAAACGCAACGCATATAACAAATATCGTAACAATGCACGTCGCATTGAAAGCGATGCCAATCTGCGACTGGATTTAGAAGCAGCATTACTTGGTGATTCTTTGAAATGGGGTCTTGCCCCAGAACTTTACCAGAGTTATCAGACTCAACTTTCAGCAAAAAAAGAGGATTCTAATTTTGTCACAGTCGTGGAGAAATCGTTGCTGAGCGAACTGGCATTCCATTTAGAGTCTGCAAAAAAAACTGATGCGGTTGCCGAATTAAAAGAAAAGTTTCCCACGATAATAACAGTGTCTGCACCCTCAAAAATCTGGCTGGAACTTCAACGTCTTGTTGATGCAGGTTCAATAAAACAGGCTCAGGCGATAATCGAAAAAGAACAGGCAAAACTGAACGAGCCACAACTACAATTGCGATTTGCCTGCCGGATTGCACAAAAGTCTTCTGCAGAAATGACTCTCAACTGGGTGAAGTCAATTCCCAATATTATTACGCAGGAACTCGCATACCAGTTAACGGCTACTTTACAATCGAAAAAAGGATTCATCCGTGAATACTGGAAAATCTGTAACGAACAACAGCTGGAACCAACAAAAAAATGTTCGGTTCACTTAGGGCTCATCGAAGGGCTTTCGCACACGGACTTCTATCAGAAAGAAGAACCGCCGGAATCAGAAAAACAAACCGGTGAAAAGACGGCCTCCAATTAATCTGGAGCAGGCTCTATAAGGGGGGATTGGTAATGATAACGGCGTCCCACGAAAATGATCTGGTTTTTAGAGATTTTAGTTCGTTCGGCTCATTTGCAGCATTTGCATGCACATTATTGGCTCTTTACGCGACATTTTTTTTACTTGAACCGGTTTCTTGGCATCCGTATCCTCTGGTCATATTTCTTGCTGGGTTACTTGGCCTTTTCAGCAAGCAGTTTTTGTATGAATTCCAGTTTGATGAAAAGGTTTTATGTCAGCAGGCTATTTGGTTTATTTTTTTTCATGGCAAGACAAAGTGCTACGACTTGAGAAAAACAACAAAAAATAAAATCGTCCCAGATCCCGGTGGATATGGTAACCAACTGATTTTGGTTGTTGATAGTCGGCGCATTATTCTTCATGAATGTGAGATTGATTATATTCATCACCAGGTAAATATGTGCGTGAATACTGCGTTGGCCAGGGAGCAAACAGTATGAGTACCAGAAAGCCTGTTGTGGAAGTGATGGACCCGATGGTCGTGGAGATCATGCGGAAAAAGAGACCGCAAGAACGCTTGGCGATTTCATTTGGGATGTGGGAAAGTGCCCGAGTAATGATTCAGGGAACGCTTAGGCAGCAGCATCCCGATTGGAGTAAAGAGCAAATTAATCAGGAAGTTGTTCGTCGAATCAGTCACGGAGAAGTGAGCGATGTCAGCAAGTGACCTCAAACCGTATGAACTGATGCAAAAAGTGGTCGATTTTCTGGAACGAGAGTGAGCAATTGTATTAGCTGGGGCACGGGTTCATTCTACTGTTTTCGTAACGGCAAAACTTTCTGAAATCTTCGTTTTATTTCGATAGACATCATGAAGAACAAGAGCAAGCTGCTAACGATTTGCACTGCAGTAAAGTTGTCGCTGCCGTGGACGTGATCGTGCCCTCCGGCATCAGTTTGTGGC
>WFOZ01000164.1 GCA_015487825.1 Planctomycetaceae bacterium | reverse complement strand
TAATGTTGTTTGTAGGGTCCGCTATTGCGGACCACCGCAGAAATAGGAGGATCCACCTCCCATCGTGGTCCGCAATAGCGGAGCCTACGCCAACGCTGAATAGTTACAAATCATCTCAAGCGAACGAAAACACGTGGGAAGGAGGACTTTCCCAGCAGTGCGTTCCCAAGCAAAAGCTTGGGCACAAGTTGAACCTGGCGCTGTCCAGTTAGAACTTAACCGACAACATTTTTTTGAAAATTACCACTTCAGGACAACTCTGTATCAAAATCACGATTGGTGACTTAGCGGATAATCGGTAATTGGGATTCCCAGTTGCACCACTTCCCGTAATCTGAGCCAGCCGGCAGTGATACGGGCTTCTTTATTTTTTCTCTGTTCTTCATCCGGAATTGTCTGTTTTATTTCGGTGTCGAATTCGGGGGGAGCAAACTTTTCGTGCTTTATGAATTGAGCCAGATCGTGGTCACACTTCAGGTGTCTTTCGGGGGCAGCAAAAAGTTCGTGTACTTCGACTTCACCCAGCACATAGCGAAGATACAAACTGCTCTCGACAATATTCTTAACCGGTTCTGAGCAATATTCACACAGGTAACCCTGGTCACATTTCGCCATAATGATAATTCACTTTCTGATTCACAGTTCACGGGAAATCTTTCGAGGGGATTGTGACAGATCGCATTTGAGGCTTTTGTTCTGCTGGCTGATAGTACAGATGGATTTCACATTCTTCGTACTGTTTCAGCATCCCGCTTTGAGCTGCGATTTTGAGAATACGCTTTTTTTGTATTTGATAGTCCCGCTCGTTCAGACTGGGATCGTAATCAACTCTCAGAATAATTCGCAGTACCAGCGGAGTCTGCTTGTGCATCCCATGCTTACCTCCTTCAACACGAGGGTTAGAATTTGGAAATGTTTCGCCCAGTTTGTCGGTCAGAGCACGAAAGGGCCGTGTATGTAATTCCCAATATCCCCATAACCCGATACTGACTATTGCAGCAAAAAGAAACATGCCGAACACGACCGGCTTTCCCGTCAGACTCCGTTTTGAATTCACTGCATCCTCGATTGTTTAGTGCAAAAGCTGGTTGAAAGCTAAAGCGGAGTATATTCATTTGGGGGCAAAGAATTCAAACAGGTCGAGTTGGCGACTCAATAGAAACCAGCTGAATTGTATACTCAATTGTCTCTCCCGAAAGCGGGTGATTGGTATCAATGAGAGCTTCGTCTTCGGAGAGTTGCACAACCCACACATCAACCTCTTCATTTTGAATGGTTGCAGTCAACTGATCTCCTTCTCGAATCCCGGAAGGAAGGCCGCTTAACGGTACCGAAATCTGACGGTTGTGTTCACGGTAGCCGAAGATCTGATCCGGGTCTGCGATGACTGTCTTTTGCATCCCGGGCTGCATGCCCAATATACTTTTGCGAAATGCCTCGGTGTAGTGAGGATCACTCAAATTCAGAACGAGTGGCTTGCGATTGGTAGTATCTTCGATCACTCCGCCGTCTCGGGTGCGTGTTGTGTAATGGACAGTTACTGTATCGTTATATGCAGCTGACTGGCTCATTGTTTTTTCCATTTCGTAGATTAGAGTCTTGTCAGATATCTGATTGAAGTTTGGGATTTGGTGATTTGTGTTTCGTTATTGATCTATCAACCGATCTCGCCCTGAAATTCTCCATTTGACAGAGTACCAGGCATTCCAGCCCGTCTAACAGAGGTTTTCTCATCGCCTGTAGCGAAAATGACTCTGCCGGTGCGATTTTACAGACCGGGCCGTACGATTTCATTTCCATTATGTCACTGTAGATATGGTAAAAGCACGTTCCAAATGAGGAACAGGCTATTCTGTGGTTGATTCTCCCTGTCTCGATGTGAATAATACGGAATGGTCCTTCTGAAGCAATTGTGCAGGTTGTTTTGAGTTCGCAAACCGTAAATCAGGCCGGACTTGAAAAAAATTTCACGAATTCTGGGAACTGGAATCGCGATTGCTTATTCTCTTAGGCATGATAGAGATAACGTTAAAGCTGGAGAAAACAGGGGGAGAATACCTTTTGTGTTGCCCGAAAACATCGTAAGGAAGTTTACGTTGTCGCAAAAATGCAACATCTCAAGTTGAGAGCCAGTCTATTTTCTTCGTCTGATTAACTTTTTCTTTTTTATTGGATTGAAAGATCGAACCTTTGGGACTCTTTATCAGAGTTTAAGTGGAAGTATGTCCGTTTTTGATTCAGAAGTATCGACAACGGAAGTTTCGGGGAGAATTCTCTCATCGTGATGGTTTCTGTGATGAGAGTATGTAGCAGGAAAATGAAAGCATGTCGCTGAAATTAACAGCAGAATCGTTCCTGGCAGGTGTACGGGCGAGTGGATTAATTGAATCTGCAAGCCTGGATAGCACACTGACTGAACTGAGGCGGCACGGTCGAAAGTTGGACAATGCAGCCGATATCGCAGAAGAACTCCTCAAACGGGGGCTGATTTCAGAATGGCAATCTGAAAAACTCCTGCAGGGGCGACATAAAGGATTTATCCTTGGGCGTTATAAACTGATCAACCTGCTGGGACGGGGAGAGATGAGTGCGGTTTATCTTGCAGAGCATCTTGCGATGCAGCGCCGCTGTGCTATTAAGGTACTACCCGCAAACCGTGTGAAGGATACTTCTTATCTGGGGCGTTTTCATCGAGAGGCCCGGGCAGTTGCAGCGTTGGATCATCCTAATATAGTCCGGGCATACGATGTCGATCAACAAAACGAAGGTGGAGCTGAAATTCATTTTCTGGTAATGGAATACGTCTCCGGCACCAGTGTGGAGCATATGGTTAAGACCAAAGGGAAACTTCCTTTTGTTGAAACCGCTGACATTATTCGTCAAACGGCAGAAGGTTTATGGCATGCTCATCAGGCTGGTTTAATACATCGTGATATCAAACCCGGAAATTTACTGGTCGATGAACGTGGAACCGTTAAACTGCTAGATCTGGGACTGGCTCGTTTTTTCAAAGAAGACGATGAAGAATCGCTGACGATCAAACATGATGAAAAAGTGCTGGGGACAGCTGACTATCTGGCTCCCGAACAGGCTGTTGATAGCCATAATGTTGATCAGCGAGGTGATATTTACAGCCTGGGCTGTACGTTTTATTTTGCTTTAACCGGTCATCCTCCTTTTACTGATGGAACGCTGGTACAACGACTGCTCGCTCATCAGACCAGACAACCTCCTTCCATTAAGGTTGATCGCCCGGATATCCCGGAGGATCTGCTGGCTATTGTCGATAAAATGATGGCTAAACGGCGCGAGGATCGATATCAGACAGCCCGGGAATTAGCCGACGATTTGACACGCTGGCTGGGCGACCACGGAACTGATGAATGGAAACAAAAAAATATTCAACTTATCAGCATGCTGTACGGTACCTCTCAGGCAAACGCAATGACCGAAACGGGGCAACATGCCGATCGGCAAGGCACAAGGCATTCTGCACTGGATGATCTTGCCCCTGCTGCGACTTCGGCTGGTAGTGGAATACACCGCGAAACACCAACGGGAGCAGAGGGACCGCGCAGGCAGCCTGTTCGAAAAGTACAGCGACCTGATGGTGCCCCGCGTCCCAAACGCCGGCGTAAATCGACACAAGGAACGTTGGCTGGACGAAATTCTGCACATGCAGCCCGCAGGCAGGTATCCCAGGCTCGCTCGCTGAATCAGATGGAAGGACACTGGATCTGGGTTGCGATTGCTTCTGTCATTGTTACTCTTGGAATTGTGGCAGGCATCTACATGCTGACAAGTTCCGGTCGTTCCGATAATAGCAATCAGGGAAACTCCGGTCCGGCTGAAACAGTTGTAGCACCCGAGCGAAACGGGAATCCCTGAATCTGATAATTTAGCTCTGATCCAACTTGCCCGCCTGGCCGTTTCGAGGTTGAATTGCATCAACATAAATGATGCAAAACATCGACATCAATAACCTGTTTGTTGTTGATAATAGAGACCACTTGGCTGCCGGGCGGCTGGTCTGTTTTTGCCTTGTTGATTTCGGGAAGTTTGGTCCGCCTTGCAAACGGACGGATTTCTGTTAACGGCTCAGCAAACGTGGCTTTGCAACCCGCGGTACAGCAAAATAACCGGACGTGCGCACGAACACCTCATGTTAATTCATGAGGTGTTTTGTTTTTATCCACCGAAGCCTGGGACTAAATTGAGACGCCTGGCAAGGACGATTGCCAGGTCTTCTTCGCCGCAGTCGCGAATATATTCGTAAAGTGTTTTCATTTGCTCGTATGGTGCTGAGGTTGCATTCGGGAGTGCTTGAAATGCGGTTTCCAATTTTTTTCCCCGCGAAGCAAGGTCTGCATGCAAAGCGGCTGCTTCCTTGTTGCCGGAAAGTCTTTCCATCTCTGCCAGATCTGTCTCTTATACACATCTCCGAGCCC
>WFOZ01000163.1 GCA_015487825.1 Planctomycetaceae bacterium | reverse complement strand
TTGCCGATCACTCTGGGACCACATGGTTCGGTATTTGTTGTTTTTGAAGACGAACCAGTTGCAAAACACCGAATAGTCTCCGTAACTCGCAAAACAGAGGCAGATGCCAATTCACTTATTTCCAGCCAGTCGTTGCAACTTTTGATCGATGACGAAAATAATGTGGTTGGTCATTTCTGGCAGGCAGGTCGTTACTCGCTGATTGAAAACGATGGAAAAATGAAGATGATTGACATTAACGACGCTCTTTTGCCACGCGTTTTCGATGGTCCCTGGCAAGTGACGTTCAACGATCCTTTCGGAAAAGAACGGAAACAGAAATTGGAATCGTTGTGCGATCTTTCAAAACAACCTGATGACAATCTGCGATATTTTTCCGGAAAGGCAACCTACCGAACGAGCTTTACGGGACCGGCAAATCTTAAAGATCAGCGTTATCGACTGGGGCTCGGAAACGTTGGCGGACTGGCAACGGTTCGACTGAATGGAAAGGTTCTGCGAACGCTGTGGATGGAACCCTGGCAAGTCGATATTACCGATGCAATTCGAACCGGCGAAAATATGTTGGAAGTTGAGGTCGCGATACCGTGGCAAAATCGATTGGTCGGCGATGCAAAACTGCCTGCCAAACAAAGAAGAACATTTCTGACGCAGCAGACAATCCCAGTCGGCCTGCCGCTTCAACCGACAGGCCTGATGGGACCAGTAACAATTCAAGCAGCAAAAACAGTGAGAGTGAACTTACCATGAACATCTTCGAACCAATTAAACCCGCGATGCGGCCGCGTATCGGTTTGTACTCGCTTGGACATTCGCACTATTGGGAACAATTCGATGGACTTCTTGATCGGTTGCTCGGCTACAACCATTTCCTTGCCGGGCGAATGGAAACATGGGGAGACGTTTGCAATGCGGGGATGATCGACGGCGAAACTGCTGCACGGCAAGCGGTAGAGAAATTCAATGCCGCCAACGTCGATTTAATCTTTTGCCATGCAGCAACCTATGCGATGAGCGCTTCACATATCGATATCGCTAATCGTTGCCATCGACCAGTCGTTGTGCTCAACCTGCAACCGACTGCCGCGATGAATTACGAACAGACAACAACCGGCGAGTGGCTGGCACATTGTGTCGGTTGTTGTGTCCCCGAAATTGCGAATGCTTTTAATCGAAGTGGTATTGAATTTCATTTGATTTCCGGTTTGCTTGGCCTCAGTGAAACACCAGCAATTTCGTTGGCAGATGAAAACACGGCCGAACACCCCGAGGCAATCGCCGCCTGGGACGAAATCGAACAGTGGGTTCGCGCTGCCAGCGTTGTTCGTACATTACGTAATGGTCGCATGGGATTCCTGGGGCATACTTATCCGGGAATGCTGGACATGTACAGCGATTTTACGATGCTCACAGCAAAGACCGGCATGCACATCGAGATACTGGAAATGTGCGATCTGGCGAAACTTGCTGAATCAGTCACCGATGCGGAGTGTCAATCGAAACTCGAACAAGTTCACGCGATGTTTGTCTTAAGCGAAGACTCGCCCGTCGATCCGCTCGCCTGCAAGCCACGCCCCGAGCAACTAAATGCTGCTTGCCGCGTTGCTGTTGCGCAAGAAAAATTGGTTCGCGAGTTCGATTTGGATGCTCTGACCTATTACTACCGAGGCAAGGATGGCAACGAGTATGAACAACTTCAGGAAGCATTCATTCTGGGACATTCGTTGCTGACGGCTCAAGGTATTCCGTGCAGCGGCGAAGGAGATATGAAAACAGCGATCGCGATGAAGATTAGTGACATTCTGGGAACAGGCGGCAGCTACAGCGAAATCGTCGCTGCCGATTACGAACGAGGCACCATTATTCTCGGCCATGACGGGCCATTCCATATCGCTATTGCTGATGGTAAGCCGATCTTACGTGGCATGGGATTGTATCATGGCAAATGGGGAACCGGTGTCAGTGTCGAGGCAACTGTCAACAAAGGCCCCGTCACTCTGTTGAACTTAACGCAAACAGGTGATGGAAAGTTACGATTCATAGCCAATCAGGGTGAAGCCATCGAGGCCCCGATTCTTAAAATCGGCAACACGATGACGCATATCAAGTTCGACCGAGGCCCAACACAAATGATGAACGACTGGTTCGCCCTGGTTCCAACACATCACGGTGCTTTAAGCATCGGTCACAACGCATCGCAGCTTGAAAAAATCGCCGCATTATTAGAGATTGACTTGCATGTTGTCTCGAAATGATTCTGTGCCAGAAGCCGGCTCATCCTATTTACTCGGTATAAGAGCCATAGCTTAGCTGGACAGCGCCAGGTTCAACTCGTTTCCAAGCTCCTTGCGTTCCCAAGGTGGACCTTGGGAGCGAGGAAATAGCGTACCCTACGTTGCTGAAGCATGGGCTCCAGCGTTTAGATATCGTAGTACATCATGAATTCGCAGGGGTGGGGGCGTTCGCGTAAGGTTTTGACTTCTTTCTCGGCTTTGTACCAGATCCAGGTATCGATAACATCTTCGGTGAAGACATCGCCTCGCAATAGAAAGTCGTGATCGTCTCGTAATGCCTGCAGCGAAGTTTCGAGGCTGACCGGGGTTTGAGGGACGTCCTGCAACTCGTCTTCGCTCAGGTCATACACATCTTTATCCAATGGCGGACCGGGATCGATTTTCTTTTGGATGCCATCCAGCACCGCCATCATAACGGCTGACATTGCCAGGTAGGGGTTGCAGGAAGAATCAGGACAGCGAAATTCAAATCGCTTGCTTTGCCGATTGGATGTATGAACCGGAATACGGATCGCAGCCGAGCGATTACGAAAACTGTAAGTTAAATTGACCGGGGCTTCGTATCCGGGAATGAGTCGCTTGTAGCTGTTGGTCGTTGGACAGCAAAACGCCATCAGAGCCGGGGCGTGATGCAAAATTCCGCCCATCGCATGTAGAGCCAGTTCGCTCAAACCGCCATAACCGGAATCTGCAAAGAGCGTATCGCCCTGCTTCCATAACGAGAAGTGCATGTGCAGGCCCGAACCGTTATCGCCCCACAACGGTTTGGGCATGAATGTCACCGTTTTACCGGCTCGCGAAGCCACATTTTTGACGATATATTTCAGTCGCAGAAAATTATCAGCAGCACAAAGCAACGGCTGGTGGGCAATTTCAAATTCCGCCTGCCCACCGGTGGCGACTTCGTGGTGATGGGCTCCGATATCGATTCCCGCTTCAATCAACGCCAGCATCATTTCGGTGCGAAGACTGTGCAGGGAATCGGCTGGAGGGACGGGAAAATATCCCTCTCTTTTACGGATTTTATAGCCGGCGTTGCTCGGGCTTTTTGTCTGATCCTGAAACGTCCCCCGCGACCATTCTCCTTCGGAACTTTCCAGATGATAATAGCCTTCGTTGATCTGTTGATCAAATCGGACATTATCGAAAATGAAAAACTCCGGCTCCAGACCGAAGCGGGATTCATCCGCGATCCCGGTCGACTTCATGTATGCGTCTGCTTTTCGGGCAACGTTGCGCGGATCTTTGGCATAATCGACCCGTGTTATCGGGTCCTGAATGTTGCAGGTCAGGCACAATGTGTTCGGCTGGAACGGATCGACAAAAGCGGTTTCGGGTTGCGGGACAACGAGCATGTCTGATTCGTTGATCGCCTGCCAACCGTACATCGAGGAGGCATCGAAGCTGAAACCTTCCTCAAATGATTTCTCTGTAAGGACTTGCGCCGGTATCGTGAAGTGCTTGAGCGTCCCGGGAAAATCCATAAATCGCAAATCGACGGCTCGGATTTCGTGCTCTCTGCAAAGTGCCAATACTTCTCTAGGTGTCATCATTCCTACCTGTTATTTCGATCCTATAGCGAATATCTCGTTCAGTTTTGCCTGTCGATTCCCTTATCTTTTCGAGGAAACACGATTTCTTTCGAGCAAACAGTATACCAACATTAGCTGTTGCATACAGATTCAGCACGATATTTCTTTGACGGCTTCAACGATAGATAATATCGGAGAGTGAGAAGAGAAAATACGGATTTCCGGAAATACTTACTTCTGATAGACTCCGCTACTTGTCTCGAACAGAAATATCACCTGAGAACTATGCCGTTTCAATGCCTCGATTTTCCATTTTAGAACACGATCATCCCTTTCTGCATTGGGATTTCATGCTGGAAGTTGAGGATTCATTGCGAACCTGGCGGCTTCTTCAGGAACCGCTGCTAAATGATGCAGAGAAACAGATTCGCTGCGTTGCGGAACCGCTTGCGGATCATCGTATTGCATATCTCGACTATGAAGGACCGGTCAGCCGGGATCGTGGTACGGTCAGACGTTGGGATGCGGGGTTGTATCTGTTACTGGGGCAATCAGAAAATCATTGGGAGTTTCGCCTTGAAGGGAATCGATTGAGTGGTTTTGCATCCATTATCAGAAAGAAAGAAACCTGGGAATTTTTGTTGATCCCTGATGAAACAGAAGACTAAGGATCGCTCGAATAATAACTGTCGTAACTTCGATGTTCCGTTTTCTTGGCTGAAGGCCAAAAACAAAGGGATTGAATATGGTTTTCAGCCAAAAAGAGTAATCAAACAATTTTACCTGGGGCGTTGCCCCAGGCTATGGTGATAGAGGCCTTTGGCCAAACAAAATAGATGAAACCGGACAGTTTGCAGGGTCCGTTATTGCGGAGCACCGCAGAAATAGGAGGATCCACCTCCCATCGTGGTCCGCAAT
>WFOZ01000162.1 GCA_015487825.1 Planctomycetaceae bacterium | reverse complement strand
TCACATGACCGAGGTTTTCTGAAAGCAACCTGTTCACAGACTTTGGAAATTTCGCGTGGGCAGTTGACGATGTATCGTGGTGATGTCGAGAAATTCCTCGAAGCGAAACAGATTCAACTTGAACACGATGCCCGAGTCAACGCTGCTACGCAGACAAAGATGAAGCAACTCGAAAAGTTCATCAATAAAAACCGAGCCAATGCCAACACGGCTGCCCAGGCGCGGAACAAAGCGAAGCAGTTGGATCGGCTCGAATTGATTGAACTGGAAAGCTCCGAAGCGACCGTTAATATTTGTATTCCCGATGTCGAAGCGCGAAAAGGTCCGGCGTTAAAATGTAGAGGGGTCAGCATCGGCTACCCGGATCATCTTGTTGCAGAGAACATCCACTTCGAAATTGATCACGGTTCCCGCACGGCTGTTGTCGGAGATAACGGTCAGGGAAAGACAACACTGCTTCGAACCATTGTCGGTTCGTTAGAAACACTGAAAGGGGAGCATCAGTGGGGTTATGGATGCAAGCTCGGTGTTTATGCCCAGCACGTTTATACGTCGTTACCGCCTGACTGGACCGTCAAGCAGTATCTGGAAAGCGAAGCAGCATCGGGGATGACGGTGCAGCAAATTCTGAAAGTGGCAGGCAGTTTTCTGTTTCGTGGGCCGCTGATTGAAAAGAAAATCAAAGTCCTCAGTGGGGGCGAACGAGCCCGGTTGTGTCTGGCAGGTTTATTGCTTGGTGCCTGCAACATTCTTATTCTCGATGAGCCGGGCAACCATCTCGATGTGGAAACACTTGATGCGTTAGCCGATGCGATGCTTACCTATAAAGGGACGGTCATCTTCACCAGTCATGACCGTCACTTCGTGCATCGGATTGCCTCACAGGTAATCGAAGTGAAAGATGGGCATGTTGCCGACTATCCCGGCGATTACGAAACCTATCTGTATCGTGTCGAGAAAGAAATTGACGATCACGAAGCCGAACGTAAAGGAGGCAGCCGACTTCCTGGCGAGGGGAATATCTCGGGCAAGAAGACCAAGCGTCAAAAAAGAGCAAAAGATCCCAGAAAACAATTGAATAAAGTAGAAAAGAAAATTGGCACGCTGGATACCAGACGACAGGATCTGCAAAAAATATTTGTTACATTAACCGATGCAGTTGAAGCCCAGAAAGTACACGAACAGATGGAAGCTCTGAAAGCAGAAATCGAACAGCTGGAAGAGCAGTGGCTGGAACTTAATGAACAACTCGAAGCAGAATGGAGTTAATTCATTCTGGTAACTATTCAGCGTTGGCGTAGGGTCCGCTATTGCGGACCACGATAGGGAGGTGGATCCTCCTATTTCTGCGGTGTTCCGCGATAGCGGACCCTACTTACTGAATGCCCTTTAACATTTTGAGGAAGCAATAATGAATCAGCAGCGTATATTGTCTTTTGTCGCATCTTTCCTTGTGGTTGGAATGGGCCTGGTTTCAATAATTCAGGCGGCTGAGCCGGTGATTGATCGTAGCGAAAAGCTTCAGACGGTCCGTGAAGATTTTGGTCTGGCAGATGGTCCGGCCTGGGATGGGCGGGGGAGCTTGTATGTTCCAGATGTAAAAGGGCAATCGCTGTATCGTTACTGGCCGAAGCAGAAAAAATGGGTCAAGGCATTACCGGATTCGGGACGAATCAGTGCCTCGTATTATTCAAACGGACGACTTTACCTCTCCGATAATGGCAACAGTCGAATAGCTGTACTCAAAGGGAAAGAACCAGTTTCTGTTTTTTCGCACGATCCGAAACAAAAACCAGCTGCCCGTCCGAACGATTTAGTTGTTGATAAGCAGGGGGGCATCTATTACACGCTCACCGGTCCGGGCGAAGTTCGTTACATTGCAGCTCTCAGCAATAGTGCGAAAGAAGCGACTTCGATTGTTGTTGGTAATGTGAAAACACCTAATGGAATAATTCTTTCACCGGATCAAAAAACGCTCTACGTTTCAGCTTATGTTCCGAAAGAAATCTGGGCGTATCCGGTTAAATCCACCGGTAAACTGGGGCCGGGAAAACGGCTTGCTATTATGGATGATGGCCCTGAAAAGGGAGCCGATGGAATGAGCATTGACCGGGCGGGTAATGTTTATTGCTGTGGAGCGAAAGACGTCTGGATTTGGGATTCTAAAGGGAAACTGCTCGACAAATTGAAAACACCAACACGCCCTATCAACTGCACGTTCGGCGATGACGATTTGAAATCATTATACATTACCGGATTTGGCGGTTTATATCGGCAGAAAATGAATTCATCCGGCTGTACGCCCTAGAAATTGTTTTCCTCGGGAAGTAATTGCGGGCCCGGCATTCTTCCATAAGGTTAAATATGCAAACGACCGCTCACATTCGTCGGCTTTTGAATATCATTGCAATTTTACAATCTGGTCGTTTCATAAACACGCGGGAACTTGCCGAAGAGTGTCAGGTTTCTCGTCGGACGATTTTTCGTGATATCGAAAAACTGCGTCAATCCGGGTTGAGAATTGCCTTCGATGAAAAGAAGCAGGGGTTCCAATTCGAAGAGAGTCATTTTCTTCTTCCTGCAGATCTTACGACGGAAGAAGTGCTCGCGCTGATCACGCTTTGTCAGGACCTTGCTGACG
>WFOZ01000161.1 GCA_015487825.1 Planctomycetaceae bacterium | reverse complement strand
CTTCTCTGGAAAAAAGAATGGTCATCGTTCGTGGCCCCAAACCTTTTGCCCTGCTTCGCGAACGGAAAATTCACGTCAACTTCAGGGCAGACGAACCGAACACCTGGCGGGAAATTTTGAACCTCCTCGATGAGGAATCGATTTCGCTGGCAGGAAAAAAAGTAGCAGTTCAGGAATATGGCAAACCGAATCTGGAATTTTACGAGCAGCTTCAACAACGGGGAGCCGAGGTGATTCCGGTTCCTGTTTATCGCTGGGAATTTCCGAGTGATGTCGAACCGCTCAACCGTGCCATCCAATCGACCATCGCCGGGCAATTCGATCTGCTGTTGTTTACTTCGGCTAACCAGATCGACAATATCCTGCAGGCAGCCGAGCAACTTGGTGAGCGTGAAAACTGGTTACAGGCCGCCCGAAAATGCGTCCTCGCATCAATCGGCCCCACCTGCAGCGAAAGAATGCGAGAACTCGAACTGCCCGTGCATCTCGAACCATCCCACCCCAAAATGGCCCATCTGGTTCGTGAAGCGATAGAATTTGTTAAAAGTGAACGGCATTGATGAAACGGATCGTTTCCTGAAAATAATCCAGCTGACGAAGTCGCCTTTGGCTTATTACCGATACTTTGAAATCAACTGCCTTCATTGAAAGAAGTTTCCTTCTGCTGCAACGGGCACATTTTTGAAACAGATGCAGGTGCACCGAGCGGTTTGTAAGTCAACTTCATATTGCCGGCATCGATTGTTACCAGAGTGTAGCCTGGTCGAAATTCTTTGGGATTGTAGCCGAGGGCTTTCTGCTTTTCGAGATTTCGATTGAGATTATAAAGTGCTGAGGGAAAACAGATTTCATGAACCGGGGAGTGATCATTCCAGCCGCGAAGGCCGTTATGAAAATGTCCGTGCATTAAAGCCAACACCTGCTTTTCATATTTGCGAATGATCTCGTAAAGTTTCGTCTGCCCGTTTTTCGGTTTGACATACCAACCGCGGTCCGGGTGCTGATTTTTGTGAGCCGGCACGTGCATGCAAATTGCTACCAACTTATTTTCCCTTGCCGCCTGTTTACAATGCTTGTCGATCCAATCGAGTTGTTCTTCTGTGAGAAAACCATCATGGGAATCGGTATGAGCATTATTCAAAAGCAAAAAACGGAGCCAATCATAATTAACCACGGTGTCGATCTGTTTGCGCACATACCTGGAAAATAATTCTTCCGGGTCGTGGTTGCCCGGGATTTCGTGTACTGGTATACCAATTTTTTTTCGACTTTTCAGGTAAATGGGATATTGAGATTCTCGCCCGCCATCGACGACATCACCCAGGTGCAAAATTAGGTCACCTTTTTCGCGAGCAAGTTCCGTTGCCATCCTCTCCCATCGATTCGCCGCACCATCCTGATCGCGATAACCAACATGGGTATCGGTTATCACAATAAACGACAGCTTCTGCAACTTTTTGTCACTGGCCTGAAGTGCCCGAGGCGATAAAACCAACGAGCTTGAGCCAACCATGATGGTTGATAAAAAAGAACGCCGCGATTCTGCCAGATTTCGGATTGCCACAATCTTTACCCAATCACAAAAAAGAGAGAGACTCTATCTGCAAACTTATGTATCCGCAAACAGGTGCGAGCACGCCATCCTGCAACTCAAAGTTACAACAGTGATCGCTTGGCTGATGCTAAGTATCGCTCGATAAATTAGTGTATTCCTCGTTCCCAAGGTCCACCTTGGGAACGCAAGGGAATGAAGCTCCTGCTTCGCGCCGGAACTAAAAATCATCTAAAACGAACGAAAACACGTGGGAAGGAGGACTTTCCCAGCCGTGCGTTCCCAAGCAGGAGCTTGGGAACGAGTTGAACCTGGCGATGTCCAGCTAAGTATCGCTCGATAAATTAGTGTTGCATATTATGAACACATTGTAAACAAAATCAGCCACACGGCGTTAGCTGTGGTTTTTGCGTGCTCTCTGTGATGGGTCATCTATCGTTTACCGATGAACTGCGGCTAATAAAATTGAGATCGGGCAGTTATTATTCGAGCGCCCCTAACTCAATTCAGAAGTTTATATTTCCGGATTCGAGTGTGAGGGATTCTTCAACCTGAAACTGGTCAAGCCAGGATTCATCAACGACAAGGCCGGGGTGTTTATATTGATAATCTCCCGTGCCACGTCGCGCAGCCTCGGAACTAATATGTCGATTCCATTCATTCCCGGCAAGCAGCTTGAGGTGTGGCGATTGAAGCACGCCTTCCTTACGTCTGGCTCGCCACAGAAAATTAATGCCAGCCAGTTCTGTATCGAGCTGAATGAGGAAATCTTTTGCCTGTTTCAAATCTTTTATTTCTGAACGCTCAATCAAAAAATCATAACGTGGTTGCTGGTTCAGCAGTCGGCGTGGAACAGCGGTAATCAGACTCAGATGAAAACCGGTTTTCTTTGCGGCAATGTGTGCTGCTTCCACCACCTGGTGCTCTGTCACTTTCTCCCCTTCGAGATCGCCAACCCGATCACTTTTTTGTATGAATTCGAGTAGTGGAGCTTCCCCGATAAAACCTCGGCACTCAACAATATCACCAATATCGAAGCGGTAGTATCCTGCAGAAGTTGTCATCAACAATCGATATCTCTCTCCCTGAACCAGCTCGTGACCTTCCAAAGCCTCTCCCTGTGCAGACTGATCATCTTCCACGGGAACGAATTCGTAGAAACCGGCCTCAATGGAAGGGACTCCTGCCGGCAGACCATCGCTCAGTGGTATCGTGTGGCGGCCTTCACTGGTGATCAGCCCCATATCCCGCATCGCAAAATCGCCGTAATATTCGGGCAGATATTTTGATTGAAAACCAGCCGTGCCGCTCGTCCAGCATCCCACAACCGGTTGGTCCCAGTAATCTTTCGGAAGCAGTTTTCCGTGCTTTGCTGCCAAAGCAGCCAGCTTCCGCGCCCCTTTGGGAGAAGCTTTGATAAATTGAGCGAGCAATTTTGATCGAACATTATCCGGAATATCAAATTGATCCGTGAGGGTTCCCTCAGCAATATCTTTCAGAAGCAGATCTGAATGCGTCGCACCAATTTCCGCCAGGCGGATCATTGTGCCCGGGTTCATCAGTAGGATCCAGCCGACATCTTCCAGAATACTGAGCCTTAAAGCCACATAGTGCCGAGCAACAGGATCGGAAATGGTATTGATGATTTCAGGCAGAAGATAAAAAGGCTTCAGCAACGGATTCTGAATTCTGGCAAGTAACGCGCTGACCATGCTGATCTGGTGACCACTTTCTGTTTTGCCCATGTCCCAGGTGCCGGCCATCTGAATCATTTTAGAGCCGGCTTTGGCAGGGTGATCACAAAAGAACTTTGAACCCCATACGCTCCAGCTTCTTTTGTATTCTTTAAGCCAGGTGTTGGTAACAGGATTTAGTTTGGGAACTCCTGTACTTCCGGTTGTAATGGTAAACTGCACCAGTTTTTCTTCAGCGGGAATCAGTGCTGAAGTTACTCCCTGGGCGACTGAATTGATGTAAGGTTCAAAGTACGGATAGCCTTTTACAGGCACATTTTTTTTGTAATCATCGACGGTTTTAATTTCACCAAATCCGTGATCGCGCCCGAATTTAGTCTCTCGACACAGACGAATACGATTTAATAACCACTGCCGCTGAGTAGTTGTGGCCTGCTGAAGGCTGGCTGCAAACGGATCATACGTTAGACGACGAATCGTGTTGAGAACGAAGCGGGAAACCGGTCGAGGTGTAATTGCTGGGAGTGTTCTGAGCATTGCTGTTTGTAATCAGTGTTAAAAGAGGACAAAAATGTCTCATGAGGTTCTGTGGTGGTATTCAATACGTTTCAAACGCAGGATCAATTGCACAGAACACGGTTGATCGGAAAACTCTTTTTCCGTTTTTGTGTGAGCAGCCACACCATGTAAGCTTACTCCCTATTCTACAATATCGTCTCGTTACAGGGCAGACTGCGGTTTATCTTATTATACTACTAATGGTTTATTTCTTTGCGACTTGCTCAATTTTCAAAGGTTTCCTCCCTGTGATTACGGCTGTCAATACAAACCAGTCGTGCTGGGAGTATTGCGAAGCGGAAATTCCAGAATTCCGGAATTTACCCTCAAAATGTATTGAGTCGAGAGCCTATATTCACGCATAATCCGCAAAAATGAGACAAAAAGACAAAAGCCTGTTCAATCTGGTTTATTGAGAATAACAGGTAACAATTTCCCGGGAAAAAGAAGTAGAGTGGCTTTCTTATATCAGACACGAGACGAAAGTATCCTTATTACATGCCTGCATCAGAGTCGGTAGAAGACGATTACTCCTGGCCTCAATTGCTGGAGGCTGCACGTGTTGGGAATGAGCAGGCATTGAACCTGATATGCAAGCAACTCAGGGGCTACCTGTTGCGAATTGCAGAGGGAGGTCTTAACGAGGATCTTCGTCGAAAAATGGGAGCTTCTGATATTGTTCAGGAATCTCTGCTCGAAGTTCAAAATGACCTCAGTATGTTTAATGGCACAAGCGAAACAGAATTTCGAGCCTGGACCAGGCGGCTTGTACAACACAATCTGCTCGATAATGCCAGAAAGTATAAGGGGACCCAAAGTAGAGATACTTCACGAGAGATATCGATTGAAAAAAATGATGAACCAATCAATCTTGCAAGCCCTCAACGAACAGCAAGCAGTATTTATTGCAAACGGGAAGCTGATGAAGAGTTAATCCAGGTCATAGAAAAACTTCCAGAGAATCAACGGCGAGTTCTTGAACTACGACACCGAAAGGAGCTGCCCTACAAAGAAATAGCATCGCAATTAAACATAACCGCAGGGGCTGCTGCGAAGCTCTTTGCACGTGCAATTGAATCACTTCGCCAGTCTCTTGCGCAAGGAAATAATAATGAATGAGCACTTGGAATCATCCAGCCAACTCCCGACAGATTCTGAAATATTTGCCCGCCTCGACAATCTCTGGAAACCGAAGGCAGATTCTCCTGCCTTGAATATGATGATCACTCAAATTGGTCCTAACGGGCGATACCAGATAATTCGCGAAGTAGGCCGAGGAGGGTTTGGTGTGGTTTATCAGGCCTATGACACCGAGTTACAGCGTTTCATCGCCATTAAACTGCCCCGCCCGGAAGTTATGCTCAATGCGGATAAACTCCGTCGATTTGAACAGGAGGCAACAATGACTGCCGCCTTTGATCATCCCGGAGTCGTGCCAATTTTTGAAGCCAATTTGAGTCACTCGCCACCTTATATCGCTTCTGCGTTCTGCCAGGGACCTGATTTAGCAGACTGGTTGGATAGTCGCAGCTCTGCAGTACCTCCCAGGCAAGCGGTTGAATTTATTATCCTGGTTTGCGATGCCGTTCATTACATTCATCTGCAGGGAGTGTTACATCGTGACTTGAAACCGGCAAACATTATGCTGCAGCTTCAGGTTTCCGATGAAGAAAATCATCGGGACGATTCTGAAAAAAGAACCAGTTTAACAGACTATCTCCCCAGACTTACCGATTTTGGATTATCGAAAATCATCGAAGAAAGCATCCAGCAAACTCGTGCGAGTTTCTTGATTGGGACTCCTGCCTACATGGCACCGGAACAGCTGGAGTCCAGAGATATCGCTCCGACACGTGAGGCGGATATTTACGCAATAGGAGTTTTGTTGTTTGAAATTCTTTCGTTACAGACACCTTACGAGGGAGTAAGCTACCTGCAGATTGTTGATCAGGTTCGTTCTCACAGTCCTCTTTCGTTATCCGGCCTTAACTCCGATATTTCGGCAGACCTTGTGACCATCTGTAAAAAAGCGATGGCAAAAGTTCCGGAAGATCGCTACCGGACGGCGAAAAGCCTGAAGGAGGATTTAGAACGGTTCCTGAATGGTCAGGCAATTCAGGCCAGGCCAATATCGCAGGCAACAGTTCTTCGTCGCTGGTGCCAGAGACCTGAGCGAATCACCCAGGCCGGAATCATGGCATTCCTTACTCATTCACTGATAATAACGTGGCTGTTATTTGTGGCAGTTGCCCTGAGTAACATCAGCTCATTTGGAGTCATCAATAAGCAGAGTGCCTATTCGGAAATGGCGTTTGTTATTCTGCTGTTCCACGCGCCACTGATGCTGTTAAGCTGGTTTACAATACAGAAAAAACGATGGGCTTTCTGGCCACTCACCATCGGTTCCGCTTTGGTCGATAGTGTTATGGTCTATTCCATTTTGTTTTCACCCTTAGTTTTTGAATTTGACTACAACACTCCACTGACAAAAAT
>WFOZ01000160.1 GCA_015487825.1 Planctomycetaceae bacterium | reverse complement strand
TTTTGCCTGTAAATCGTAAAGCACCGCATCAGCAGTCAAAGGCATGCAGAGCATCAACGGCAAACTCTGAATGATCAAAGCAACCAGCAGCACTCCCCAAAACCAGGGAGAATAAAACAGTTTCCAAATTTGTGACCGCATGAGCAGAAAATGTCTCCCTGCTAATTGAACAGGCAATCCGGGAATGTTAACTCTCGGATTAGCCTGACTAAAAATTGAATATCCATTCAAAATGTAGCTTAAAAACAGAGTTAATTTATGCTGCGGCTCATATTTGGGATCTCAGCACAAATCCTCTTCGGAATAATCGATGCAATCGTCATCCCGATCTACCGATTCTCTCTCTCCCCAGCAGTTTCATGCGTCCTGGCACAATCTGAAAAGCTATGTCATAAGAAAGCGTGTTGTTTTTTTGCAACATGCACAAAGGCGACCCTGACGATAAATTTTTGGTTCCGGATTATCCGGGTGAGAAATTGAAGACATAATGGAACTGGCACATCTACACGAACTTTCCGAGCTGGAACAAACCTACTGGTGGCACGTTTCAAAACAACGGCTGATCAGTCGCTGGCTCAAAGAGTTCGCCCCGGCTCCCGGACTGGTTATTGAAGGAGGGATCGGATCAGCCGGAAATCTGCTCTCTTTTCAACAGCTCGGATACCAGGTCGCAGGACTCGATATCATGCCTGAAGCAGTTGCCTACGGAAAAAAACGAGGTATCGAAAATGTGCAGGTTCACGATCTGCACCAGCCCTGGCCGTTGGATAATCACTCAGCCGATGCCATCGTCATGCTCGACGTGATTGAACATGTTGAACATCCCGGGCGAGTTCTCAAACATGCCTGGAACGCCCTTAAAGATGGAGGGATCCTGATTCTGACCGTTCCCGCCTATCAGTGGCTGTACGGCGACTGGGATCGCGCGTTGGGGCATCATCGCAGATACACAAAAAAACAACTGCTGCAACAAACAACTCAGGCGGGATTCGAAACGACTAAAATCACCCACTGGAATTCCTTCACGCTACCCGCTGCATTAGGAGTTCGAGCCTGGCAGAAATTAAGTCCACAATCCCGTTCTGCGGAATTCCCACATGTTTCTCCCTGGATGAATCGCCTGCTGATGAGCTGTGCCGATGCAGAACGATGCATGTCCAAATACCTGCAAATCCCGTGCGGACTTTCAATCGCAGGGCTGTTTCATAAATCGAGCGAGGTGTAACATGCCAGCTCTTATCGACCTCCAGAAATGTCGGCATGAAAAGCCTTTTGTCTCGGTTGTTTTGCCCGTTTATAACGAGTGCAATGCCGTCAGGATTCTGATCGGGCAAATTAAACAATCCCTCCTGGATGAAGTTTCCAAACTGGAAATCATCTTTGTCAACGATGGGTCAACCGATGGGTCCGCAACGTTGCTCGATGTAATGGCGAAAACGCATCCTGAAGTTTGTGTTGTCCATTTCTCTCGAAATTATGGTCATCAGGCGGCTGTGCAGGCGGGACTGGAGCAGGCTCGCGGCGAAGCCATCATTATCATGGATTCCGATCTTCAGGACGATCCGGCTGCACTCCCGAAATTTCTCGATGCCTGGAAACAGGGTTACGATATCGTCTACGCAACACGCACCCAAAGAAAAGAAGCTGCCTGGAAGCGCTGTCTGTTTACCGGTTTTTATCGTGTCCTCAACTCCATCTCTTCTGTTGCCATTCCACCTGATGCCGGCAACTTCAGCTTACTTGACCGGCAGGTACTCAATCGTCTGAACGAACTACCGGAATGTGATCGATATTTCCCCGGTCTGCGCAGTTGGGTCGGTTATCACCAGGCCGGCATCGAAGTCGAACGACTGGCTCGTTACGACGAAACTCCACGAGTCTCACTGATTGGATTATTTCGCCTGGCCAAGACAGCGATCTTTTCCTTCTCAAGCATTCCCCTGACAATGTTCTATCTGATCGGCATCGCCTCATTTATTATCAGCGGAGCGTTAGCTGGATTTGCACTGTACCATAAACTGATTACCGGCGATGCGATTCCCGGATGGACTTCCTCAACAATGGTCGTCTCATTTTTCGGGGCCATCAACGCCATGGGCATTGCAATTCTCGGTGAATACGCTGCACGAATATACGATCAGGTTCGCGCTCGACCAAATTACCTCATCAAACGGCGAGCAGGGTTTGATACAGCATTACAAAACGAGTCTGTCCCTGAAACAAATCCCGTTACAGACTTCAAAGATGGCTCACCGGAAGCGGAATTGCTCAACTGGATCGCTCAGAACATCGCCACATCCTCCTGGAACTCTGTACCGAGCACTCCTGAAATAATCGTTTCCAAATAGTGGCAACTCGCCCGACAATTCACTCAAATTTTCCCTCCGCACGCAGACGGGCTGTGAATTCCTTATACTTCCTTTTTGTCTTTTCAGGGATCGCTCTCCAATCAATATCGTGAATCGCTCCGTGCAGAGAATACAAGTACAAAGCATTGCAACATTTTGCACTTCGTCCCCGCTCAACTCGTGCGGCGAGCATTCGTAAAAACGCTTCTTCAGGACCAAGCCTTTTAAGATCCTCCGCGATAAAAATACCAGCCGCATTCAAATCCTGCACACAGGCAGGCCCCAGATTTCGCATCTCAATAATTTTGCGCCTATCCACTTTCTGCCCCTTCATTCCGTTAATTCTTCATCATAGTAGCGTAGGTCAGACTGGGGCCGGCATAAAATCCAGCAACGTGATATCTGCAAGTTTACCAGGACCATTTGGCGTGCTCCCCAAAAATCTGATCCATATGCTATGAGAGTCTTATCTATTCTGAATAGGCAGCCATCTCCGCAATGCCACCCGTGGTGGGTAAAGAGAGGTTGGGATACGCATTCGCTATCCCGGTTTACAACAATCACGCCATCATTATCCACGCTACGCCACTTTTTTAAGATCGTCGGGTGGATTCAATTTTGAAATGCAATTCGCTTGAATTGAATGACGGCTACCCGGTGTATCAAAAGGGGAATCTCAACCAGCCCTTACTTTTTTCGGCGTGGACGCAACGGATAAACGTGGGCGCGTTTGGCCCATTTGTCCCAGCGATCTGTTAGTTCTTTTGCGAGCTCTGGTTTGTCGTCTATGAGATTGTGCATTTCCGTGCGGTCGGTTTTCATGTTATACAGTTCCCACGGCTGTTTGAATTTTGAAACCAGTTTCCAGTTCCCAACCCGTACCGCCCTGTTTCCTTCATGCTCCCAGAAAATCGCTTCCCGCTTTAATGGTTGATCCACAAACGCAGGCCGCAAACTGACACCTTCCAGCCCAGGAACTTTCTTTCCTGAAACTTTACTGGGATATTTTGCTTCAGCGAAATCGACACAACTAGCCATGATATCAATCAGATGGCTCGGCTGTTGTTCGAGTTCTCCTTTTCGTTTTATGAATGCAGGCCAGTGAGCAATCAACGGCGTCGAGATGCCTCCTTCGTGAACCCAATGCTTGTATTCGCGAAACGGTGTGTTCGAAACATTCGCCCAGGCTTTGCCGTAGGCGATAAAAGTATCTGCGGTTCCGGGCATGATTCCCGGTCCCATCACAATCGGGAAACCATCTCGCGTTTGTTTAGGAATCATATCCCGCTGTAATGTCTGGGCGAGCATCGGCTGGAGTGTCGGTTGCTGCGGCCGTTTTTTGAGCTTGCCCCGCGGCCTGCGGCCCAACGGTTCTGCGCAGCCGCCGTTGTCCTGCATAAACAGAATCAGCGTGTTATCCAGTTCGCCACTCTGCTTTAACGAATCGATAATCCGTCCGATTCCCTGATCCATGTTATCGATCATCGCCGCGTATACTTCCATGCAACGCAGTTCCCATTCACGGTGATTCACGTTCTTCCAATTGCCAGCCTGTGGCGAAAGTTCCCATGCTGAATCGATCAGCCCCAGTTCGATCAAACGCTTGAGCCGTTCCTTTCGCAGCGTTTTGTACCCGGCATCAAAACGCCCGCGATATTTTTTGATATCCTTTTCCAACGCGTGCATCGGCCAGTGCGCAGCCGTGTAAGCAACATACAGAAAAAACGGATCCTGATTCCGTTTTGAAGCATGATGTTCCTGAATGAACTTTGCCGCGTGATCGCTGATCGCATCGGTATAATAATATTGCTGCGGCTGATACTGCGGATCATCAAACGGGGAAATTTGCGTATTATCCCGCGTGAGAGAATTCGGATCGAAAAAACTTCCCGCCCCGTGGATCGTGCCGTAGTACCGATCAAAACCGCGTTGTAGAGGCCAGTTCTTTTTCGGGCCATCCGGACTGGTCGATCTGGTAACGTGCCATTTGCCCGTCATAAATGTTGCATAGCCAGCCGTTCGCAACACTTCTGCAATCGTTAACGAATGCTTGTTCAACTCCCCGCGATAACCATCAAACCCCCGGTCTTCCATCATGTGCCCCACACCTGCCTGATGCGGATAAAGCCCCGTCAGCAAGCTGGCACGTGTCGGACAACATCGCCCTGTATTATAGAACTGCGTAAACCGCAAACCGCCCGCAGCCAACCGATCAAGATTCGGCGTCTCTGCTTCGCCGCCATAACAACCAATATCTGAAAAGCCCATGTCATCACAAAGAATGACAACAATATTAGGCCGCTGTGCACCTGTTCCCACAGACGCACAGCAGGAAAGCAGAGATAATCCCAAAACAAATCCGGCAATTTGCCTGAAGACAGAAAACATGGCAGCTCCTGAGTTGAGTAAATTCTTTCAATGTAACATGCGCACTGCCTGGAAGTATAATTGATGAAGGGCCAGATGTCTCTGATTGATTGTGGCAAACCGATCACGTTAATGAAACAGTGCAAAAGACAGAAGTTGAATATCCTGTCGCTTTTTGCGGGCACATCAGGAATTTTGCGAAAGCAGCCACAATTTCCAGGTTCGCTCATCGTAGCCGAAATTTACTTTCGTCAGCGATTTGAGAGCTTCGAGCACTTCCGGATTTTGCTGATTGACACGGACCGTGCGCAGCTTTTTCAAAGGAGCAGCATTTCCTTGAACAGAAATGTTCTCGGGAGGAATCTGACCGGTCAAAAGCCCAGCCATAATTTCGGGAGGCAGCTGGTTCTGTAATCCCTGAGAAATATTCCCTCCCTGTCCGACAGAAAACCCTATTGTTGGAACATTGACCTGAATGCGATATTTATGCGTCGTGACCAATGCTTCAATCAGATGTGGAATGGCAGCCTTGTCTCCCAGCTTGTTAAGCGCAGAAGCCGCCCGCCTGACAATAACATTCTGTTTATGATTAAGATGCTGAATGAGAACAGAATTTGCTATGTTTTTCTGCGTCTCGGGAACGGCTTCTATTGCCCGCATACGAATCCCCCGGTCAACATCAAAAATTCCCTGAAGCACCAGAGAGGATGCAGAGACCGGCCCTTCGATATGAGTCAGAGAATCGATGTATAATAATCTGACATCACGTGAATCATGATTGGCAAGGATCTTTTTTAGCGCCGGAACAGCATGAGGATCTCGGATAGCCTGAATCTGTTCGACAGCTTTGCGACGCAGATTATCAGACCGCCCGGTAAGCCAGCTTGCCCAGGCATAAATTTTTGAATGCCATTGCTGTTGCTTTTCACGGTCTGCCGCGGTGCTTTCCAGCAACCCTTTTTCTTCAGGAGTGATATACTTCCCTTTGTAGCGAACGTATCCTCTCGAAGCCATATGCTCTGCATACGTCGTCCAGACCCCTTCCCGCTTGATATGCCCCAGCGCTTTGTGCGCCTGTTCGTTTTCCGGATCGAGTTCGAGAAGTTCGTTAAGATGTTTCTTTCGCTGGAGATTCAAATGTTTTTTCTGACACCACTGCGCCAGCGACCAAAGCGATGCTGTATCACGTGGAGTTAACCTCAATCGAATTTCATACTCTTCATAGGAAATTGAACGCAGAGTAATGAACTCAACTTCTTTTTTGGAGATGGAAACCGTGGACCCTGAAACAGTTTTAATGCTTAAACGATTCGGGTAGTGTGACTTTTCCGGAACAATCTTCCCCCGGATTTCGCCGCCATGTTTGAGGCGAATCAAATCGGCCGGCAACTCTGAGGCAATGCCCAGAATGAAACAAAGGCTCGCCAGTACGCGCCAGGCCGGTAATTGTATTCGATTTCGATTCATGTGGTTAAAGTTGGCGTTGTCAGGGAAGCTGAAAAAACGGAGTACGTGAAAGGAACTTCTATTCGCCTCAAAACTAACGGAACTCTCGCTGTTTGTTTTAGTAGTACAGAAGTATCTCATGATAGTATGGCTGAAACTGCCGGCTGATCAAGAAATTACTGGAAAGTTAAAGAAATTCGCCAAAAGAGTGCACACATATTCACATCCAGCCTGATAAATTTCTGAAAAAGAAGTCCGCCTGCATCTATTATGTCGGCAGAAATACCCGCATTCCTGCGATTTCAACCAGACAGGTACTGGAATCAGGTGAAATCATATCGTTACACTCGATAGCAGACGATGATTTTAGAGTAAGCTTTATTTATTCAGGGGGAGAGTACGGATATTTCCGTCTGCTTTATTTGAACATGACGGATTGGGCAGAGACGCAATGTCTCTACCTTGCATTTGATACAGTTTTTTGAATTAATGAAGGTTCCTTGAAAATAAGAGTCTTTCATCTTCGCATGCATCCTGCTTGAGTGCATCATTGATGAAGGTTCAACAATACTGGCAACTTTAATATGAGTCTCTGGAGTATTCGGATGAATCGGAAGATAACGGTTCTGTGTTTAACGATGGTTGTTTCGGCCCTTTGTGCTGTTCAGCCAGTGTCAGCTCAGAGAAATTTATTGAATGAGACTCCTCTGCCTTCTTCGCGTCTTTTGAACCGGTTCGGCCTGGAGCAGGGCTGGTGGGGGCAGGCGGTTCTGAATTCGACTCGCGATAAAATCAGACATATTGCGATCGATGAACGATCTGTCATCGTCATTTCTACTTCGGGAATTGTCACAGCCTTTGATGCCCAGACCGGTCAGAAAATGTGGATTTCCCGAGTGGGTCGCCGGGATCAGATTTCCTTTATGCCTGTGATGAATGAAAAGCAGGTGCTGATCGCTTCCGGACTCAAGCTCTTTGCACTGGACCGCCTCAAGGGAGGGGTCGATTGGGAAATCAATTTGCCACAAATTCCTTCAACGGCTCCCTCTGCCGATGATGAGCGAGTTTATATTGGAACGCTCGATGGATCTGTCTATGCTTTCGATCTGAAAAAGATCAAGGAGCTTTATCAGGAAAGGCTTTTGCCGGAGTATTCTCTTTCAACACGAGTCTGGCGATATAAAGCAGGGGCAAAAATAACTTCTCCTCCCGTTGTGTCGTCTTTGTCAGTCAGCTTTGCTTCTCAGGACAGATCTCTTTACTCGGTCGGTGCCCGTTCAAGAGATCTGCTGTATCAGTTCGAAACCGATGCCGCGGTCTCTGCACCGCTCGTAAAACATGGAGACAGAATTTATCTCGCTTCAGAAGATTTCAACTTCTACTGCCTGAATGCAAACAACGGCAAAGTCCAATGGTCGTTTCTTTCCGGATTACCAATTCGTCGCTCTCCTTACGTCATCGATGGCCGAATTTACGTACTCCCCGATGCCGGTGGGATTATCGCTTTGAAAACGGCGACCGGTGCCCATCTCTGGCCCGGACCTCAACTTCGAGCGCTCAACTTTCTGGCCGCAACCCGCCACCTGGTTTTCACTTCTGACCAAATCGGAAATGTCCTGCTTTTGAATCGGGATAATGGTGAAGTAACCGGTGTGCTTCCGCTGATTTCTTTCAACATCAAGCCGGATAATGCTGTGACCGACCGCCTTTTTCTTGCCAAAGAAAACGGATTGATCGTTATGATTAAGGAGCAGGGCAGCGACTTTCCCGCCTACCACAAATACCCCGAACGACGCCCCATTCTTCCGGAACTCTACGATCCGAAAGCAGAAAAGCCTGCTGAAGAAAAACCACCGGAGCCAAAGCCGGAGCCGGAAACCAAATAGACTTCAGGAGTTCATGGTTTCTTTTTTCCAGGCAATGGTTGCCCGCAGGATATCATCAAGTGACATGCCCGGTTTGAAGTCAAGCGTTTGCTGCAACCGGGCGACATTTGGGACCCGTCTGCGAACGTCTTCGAAATCGTGACCGTAAGCCTGCTTGTACGGAACGTAATTTATCTGCAGTTCAGGATTTACCAGATCAATCACCCGCTGTGCCAGTTCTTTAATCGTCACTGATGAATCGCTGCCGATGTTAAACAGTCTGTGATCCAGATTTTCCTCTCGCATCAAACCGACAACGCACTTGACGATTTCCGAAACATGTGCAAAACAGCGAACC
>WFOZ01000159.1 GCA_015487825.1 Planctomycetaceae bacterium | reverse complement strand
TTTCATGGCTGTCGGTTTTTCTCTTCCACATGTTCCACTTTATGTTCCGCAAAAGTGGTTTGATCTTTATCCTAAAGCGGAATTGAAACTCCCGCAAAATCCGACAGGTGATCTCGATGATATTTCAGATTATGCGATCAGGTTAACTCTTAGTGGAGTTGCTCCGCGTCACAGTTGGTTTCTGGAACAGGGGGAATTTTCTCACGCTGTGCAGGCCTATCTGGCGTGCATCAGTTTTGTTGATCACTCTGTCGGCATCACGCTGGATGCTCTTGAACGTAGCGGAGCAGCAGAAAATACAATCGTTGTTCTCTGGAGTGATCATGGTTTTCATCTGGGGGAAAAACAGCGCTGGGCAAAACGTTCGCTATGGGAGGAATCCGCTCGCTCACCACTTATTATTGCAGGTCCGGGATGCCTGAAAAACGTGCAATGCAACCGTCCTGTCGGGCTAATCGATCTGTATCCGACACTGATCGATCTGTGCAGTCTTCCTTCTGGAAAAGGGCTTGAGGGTGTTAGTCTTCAGAGACTTCTGAAAAATCCAAAAGCAGAATGGAACCGACCTGCAATAACAACTTTCGGCCCGAATAATCATGCCATCCGCTCGCAGCGCTGGCGATATATTCGCTACGATGATGGCTCGGAAGAACTTTACGATCACCAAACAGATCCTGATGAAATCACAAATCTGGCTTACCTGCCTCAATTTGCAACTGTTATTTCGGAACACGCAAAATGGTTGCCAAAAGTTAATGTTCCACCTGCACCTGGCAGTTCCGGGTCCGGTACTCCGATTTATCGGGAAATTGAAAACAAAGCAAAGCCAAAGAAACAGTAAAGCACTTTCTCAGCAAACCGAGCTGGCGATTTCACAATTTGTGCTCAGGTGCTGTTCGTTTAATCCGCCGATCACCATTGAATGCACATGGGGGTTGCCCAGCACAAAGCGAATCGCTTCGTCGGCTGGCAGATGTCCGGAAGCTAACCCTTTTTTAACAACGACCCCCATTCCCTTCCCGGTCGCCTGTTGCATCACTTGCTGATGGCTCGTATCCTGACTGTGATATTCCACCATTAACACGTCTGCCCAGCTCATCGCCAGTTCCGCACCTTTCGCCTCTTTTCCCGAAAAGCCAAGGTTACGAATCACTCCCTGTTCCTTAAACTGCAGAAGCGTTTCAACGACATCAGTCTGCTTCTGGATCCATTCATCACGACCATCGGAATGAATGTAAACAATATCGAGTGTTTCAGTTTTGAGACGTTTGAGACTTCGCTCGATACTGGTGCGTGTTGCAGTTGCGGAGTAATCGTAAATCGACTTGCCTTCTTCGAAGCACTCACCTGTTTTGGTCGCCAGAACATATTCATCGCGACGATGTGAAATTGCATTTCCGATTCGCTGTTCACTGATGCCGTAGGCGGGGGCGGTGTCGATCAGACAAATTCCCATATCAAGCACTGCATTAAGCAGTCGCTCAGCCTCTGAATCGCTCGGCAACTCATACCCTGCAGGATATTTTGTCTTCTGATTTCGCCCGATTTTGAACGCACCAAAACCGACCGGACTGACTTCCAATCCCGTATTTCCCAAAGAAGTTTTCTGCATTATTGTTATCTCTGAGCCTCTATTTTCCGTAAATGGTTGATCTTTGCAGGCTTATCATAACGGCAACACGATGTTCATTCATCTCCTCCAATAATCCGTAACCCTTCGGAATCAATATGCGGGCGTCCTTCTTTAAGAGAATACCGTAGTGGTTTATCGGTATAGGGATCAATCGGAATTTCGGGCAGAAAGGCAGGGACCAACTGAGCAGCCGTTGCCGGGAACTCCCCGTGTTGTCGGCGATAAAGCTCCGCAGCGATTGTAATCAGCGCGGCATCTTTCAAGACTTGACCAGGATTTTCTTTTGGAAAATATAGTGGGCTATCTACACCCGGCATGATAAACAAAGCTGGAAGATATTTCAGTCTTAGATGTGGTGAATTCAATAGCCTTTGATATTCTGACATATATTCGGACTCTGCATTATCTTCTGATCTTTTTACTTCACGAAGAAGCTTGTGCAAAATGAGCAGTTCTGCCAGCATCTCTTTTCTATTGGCAATGACTGCTGCCAATGGAGCAACCATTATTTGATAGGAAACCTTTTCAGTATCTTCTTCAAATCGTCCTAATTTATTTTTCCCTGAAGGGGCAATAAGTTTCTTTAACAACTTTCCTTCAGGAGAATCCGACTGCAATTGATTCACTTGCTTTAGTAGGAACTGAAACCCACGCAAAGTAAAACGACCATTTCCATTCCCATCGTCGGAGTATGTTTTTTGGATAACATCTAAAATCATTGCCCACTCACTGGAAGCCATAGAGTCAGTTTCTACTTTTGTATCAGCGATCTCCTTAAAAAGGGTTTCGACTTGGGCATCGTTAAAAATCTCAGGTTTTTCAATGAGAATCTGCATTGCTTTTTGAGTCGTTTCGCTAATCTGCCCATTTGTTATAAGATGAGTAAGCAGGCAGGAAAATGTCTGCCTGATGTGCGATGCAATAACGTATTTTGCTTGTAATAGTTGCAGGCAACGTTCACCGTTCCCTTGCTCTGCTGCAAGGTAAAGAGCTCCCGTAAGTAAGTTTGAAACGTATCCTTGCAAATCTTGTACTTGTAATAATAATGTTTCATAGGCGGTCACTTCTGGGGGATTATATTCGTAAGAATCTGAGTGACCATGTGCCATTAACCACGCTTTATTTCCTGGATCGCGATTGATGAAACCCAATTGAGGGCGTGTCGTAGCTTCGAGAAATATTTCAAGTGCATCGGCGTGTATTAACAGATAGGCTTTTGCTTCAGCCCAGTATTTACTTTCAGGGCCATCAGACAGTCCCTCAATGATATTACATTGTCTTTCGTATCTGTCAGGCTTCTCCTCCTCAGCATAAAAAGGTTTAGGCTTAACAATAGGTGGGATCAACATGACGATCCCTCTGCGATAAAGAGGCCAGGCGCGCTGTTCAGTCGGAATGGTGCGGCTTTCGTCGTCGTGTTGCTGCACCAGATCGAACTTGATGGTCGGTTTTGCGAGCATGAAGCGGGCGGCTAATACGGTCCATCCGATAACGATGATTGCTGCAAAAACAGCGATTGATTGCCGGGTTCTGTGCCAGATGTGCCAGGCGAGGGGGCGTTTTCTGATGGTTGCTCTGCGGATTAGTTTTGCAGATATCTTTGGGGAGCCGAACGATTCGATTAGCTCATCAGGGGTGCTTCCTTGCTTCAGGCCGTCAGCAAAATGGGCGAATAGTTCCTGTGCGGTGTCTGCTTTTTCTGTCGACCACAACCGAGTTCGCCGCACGACATCGAGAACGAT
>WFOZ01000158.1 GCA_015487825.1 Planctomycetaceae bacterium | reverse complement strand
TTCTAGGCGTTCAGGGAATAACATTTGGCTACGAACTTGTAGGGCAAAAGCAGGAACTCTATTTTAACCAACCGGATATGCAGGCGAAAAAAGTGATCGAAGAAGCGCTTGCTCAAACTCGTCAGTCAGCAAGACACAGACGCTCGGGGGGGCTCCATCTTGCAGGGAACGGTAGATTCTCCGATGGAAATAAACGTCCTGTAAATGGAAGTAGATATCCAGGAGGAAATTCAAATAATATTTCGCAAGGAAAAAGAAGAGGAAAGTTCCAGCCAAACGAGCAGCATTTACATGGTTCTCAGGGACAAGCCTCAAAAAAGAAACTCACTGTAAAAACGGATCACGAAGGAAGCTCAAAGTTTAAGAATGCTCGTGCTTCCAGTCACCGAGGGCTGGTAAAAAACGGGACAAGAAATTCACCTTCAATGCAGGCGCAGTTAGGTCAGGGAAGATGGGATTCGGCTGAGTCGCAACGCTCACAGTCTTCGTCAAAACAAAATGCTTCAAACCCAGGTACGCCCAAAGAGCAATTGGAACGTATTCTTTCACAAGCCGAAGGGTTAGGAAATCCAAATATCTTTCCACAACTCAATTCGCTCTCTTCGCGAGCTAAGCAGTTAAAGCGAGGGACTCCTGATACGCTGATCAGCTTTGAAAGACAGTTATCAATAAAAATTACTCCCGGCAGCCTGCAAGTGGGAAATCAGGAACCGGTTTCGATATCTGAACTGGAAACAGAAATTGAAACACAACGCAAATTTCTAAATTCTCTGGAACGGGAAATGTCGAAATGGCCCGCTCCACCCAGAGGGTTTCGTTGGGTGCCTGGCTTCCAGTTAATTGTCACACCGGGAGGAAATCAAATCGCCTTTCGATTAGAAGCCGTCGCCAAAGAACTCAAACTACGAACAGAAACAAAATTCAGTATGGGTACTGCGAACGGGAATAATCCTTTTTGAATGAATTATTCTGAGCAAACAGACAGGCTGTAAAGCCTGGCCTACTTTTTAACCGTGGAAAAATATACCAGTCTGTGGCTGAATAAATATAATGTCCAGATCACGAAGACAACCTGAAACAGTAGAATCGGGGTCCGATTCCTTTCTCGATATTATTGCAAATATCGTTGGGATTCTGATTATTCTGATTGTCATTGCAGGAGTGCGCGTCAGTAATGCTCCAATCAGCAATGGAGTGATTGATGAGGCTGTCGAAGAGCAACCAGCTGTTGCTGTTATTGAATTACCTGAACCAGTTTTATCAAAAGTTATTATACCTGAACCGGTGATTGAATTTGATATATCGCTGGGGGAATCGTCACGATTCCAATCAACAGGTGACGATAAACTGGTGATTCAAAACAGAGAGATTGTGAAACATCTTCAGGCCGAAAAGAAATTGCTGGTACAACTTCGTCAACAGGAAGCTAAACAGCAGGAAACAGCTGCTCATCTCCAGGAATCATTGAAGCTAACTCAAAAAGAATTATCTGAGCTGGAGTTATCAAAAAAATCGGCTGCACAAAAAGAGATAAAAGAGCAAAGCATTGCTGCGGGACTGATTCACAATATCGCAGATTTGAACCAGCAACTGGTAGAAGTTCAACGAGACCGTAAACCGGGCCAGGCAATTGAACACTCCATATTACCAGTCAGTCATTTGGTGGATGGGCAGGAGTGGCATTTTGAATTACGAGGCGGGCAGGTCAGCTATATCCCGCTGGATGAATTCATGGATCAGATGCGAGCGAGAATTCAGCAGAAGGTAAGCTGGATCGCAAAATATGAAGTGTATGAAGGTATGATTGGCCCAATTGCAGGGTTCCATATGAAGTTTCGAGCTTCCCGCCAAAAACGGACCCTATCCGATGAATTAACCTATGGGGCAGGGCGTGTCATGATCGGTCTTGATCAATGGGAATTAGTTCCATCCAGTGATGAAAATCGGGAAACAGCCGAGCAGGCACTACGCAGAAATTCTCTGTTTCGCTCCGAGTTACAACGTATTGCCCATAACGATACGATCACATTCTGGGTTTATCCGGACAGCTTTCCGCTTTATCGAAAACTGGTAAAATTGGTGCATCAACAACACCAACAGGTAGCCGCCCGCCCGCTTCCATCCGGCCGCAAAATTACCGGCAGTCCACACGGTTCCCGATC
>WFOZ01000157.1 GCA_015487825.1 Planctomycetaceae bacterium | reverse complement strand
ATCCCCAAATTCTTTCTGACACGCCCTCACACATTCTACTCTTGTCTGGTTAAGTTCATCATCAGCTTCCTCCCATAATCGCGTCAGGAAAAGGATCTTGGTTTCAGGATTCATTATCGGTGGAAATTCATAGTCAGAACTAGACAAAACTCCTTTATAGAACCTTTTGAGGATCATCCGTTTAATCTGTTTTTTTATGGTATCGATTTTTGAACTGGGGCTATAAACATCATTTTCCCAGCCGACATCGTAATTCAAACCTAATGGATAAACTTTGCAGTTCTCCGGGCAATACTTCTTCACATCTGCGTTATAGCTTCTTTTGAAATAGTAATCAGCCTTAAAGGAATCACGAAAAAAGACAAGGTTATCTTCGAGTGATACATTGTCGATCCAGTTCAAGCCGTCTAACGTATCATAGAATACGATATATTCTTTGTTCGAGCCAGTGACAGACAGCTTCATCCGAAAGAGGGTCTTTTCATCCTCATCCAGGCAAGGTTTCACAATAACGCGGATCAGATTCCGTTGTTGAAGTTTATATAACCCTTCGTAAATCTGAACAAAATGCAACGATTGAACTGGTTCTATTTCGCAGTGAAAGAGAGGTTGCATCTATTCCTCCATGGCAACGGTAACAATTGATGAGAGAATCACTTGAGTAAGATCGAGAACGGAATAATGGATATCTCAGGAAATGTCTGAGATTGATTTCCCGGTTAATGCTTCCGTACTTTCGCAGAGTAACAGGGCAGCAGAATTCTGTAAACTAAACTCTCGCTGTCTGAATCGTTTTTTTACTATTGACACTCCAAAGAATACTGTTATAGTACTGTAGACATTGGGGGAAAAATGTTTATTCGAGTAGAGCGTGGGTCTTCCGTCCCGCTATCAAAACAGATTGACGAGCAAATCCGGGCGCAATGCCTATCTGGTGCATTGCAGCCAGATGATTGCCTGCCTTCGGTTCGCCAATTGGCCAGAGAGCTTGCCGTCAATATCAATACGGTGTTTCGTGTTTACGAACGATTGGCGGCTGAAGGTTTTATTGAAATGCGGCAGGGGGATGGGACTTACGTTCTTCCCTTATCCAAGCCAACTGAGTCACAAAAGCAGTTGGATGAACAACGTATTCAATACACCAAAGAGTTTGAAGCTCTTATTCGTGGGGGACTGCTCCTTGGAATGACTGCGCCAGAACTTCGTAAAATGCTTACCTCGGCTGTAGCCGATTTCCGTGCGACCACAAAGAAGGGGAAGTGATGAGCAAACCAGCCATTTCAGTTTCGGGTCTTGAGAAATCATTCGGCAACCATCAGGTTCTTAAAAATGTTTCGTTCGAGGTTGCTTCGGGAAAAACATTTGCACTACTTGGTCGCAATGGAGCAGGCAAAACAACCATGATTCGCATTATGCTCGGCCTGCTCAAAGCAGATGCTGGCATCGTTCGCGTTGCGGGACACGATCCGGCTGTTTCTTCTGTCGAATTGCGTCGAGAAGTCGGTTATCTCGCAGAAGATCAGACGATGTATGGCTGGATGACACCAGCAGAATTGTGCCGATTTCTGAAACCATTTTATCCGAACTGGAATGATCAACTGGCGAGCAAACTACTTGATGGTTTTGAACTTCCTCATCATTCACGTATCGAAAATCTTTCAAAAGGCCAATCAGTGAAGCTGGGATTGGCGATTGCGCTCGCACATCAACCAACGGTAACGATTTTAGATGACCCTGCCCTTGGGTTGGACCCGATTGCCCGTAAACAATTCAGCCGTGATTTGGTCGATCACCTACAAAGTGCGGGGCGTACCGTTCTTTACAGTTCTCATTTACTAAGCGAAGTCGAAGCTGTTGCGGACACCGTCGCGATACTCGATCAGGGGTGCATCGTAAGGCATTCATCGACAGATTCATTGCGTCAACAGGTAAAACAGATCTCATTAGATATTGATGCCGCGTCTGAATTATCAAAGCCTGATAGCCTGCTTGATGTTCGGCAGTATGGACATCGAATTATTGCGATCATCGATAACGCTCCACAATGTATCGAGCAATTAAACGCTGCCGGTATCGCATTCGATGTCAGAGATTTGAATTTGGATGAGATATTCGAGGCGTTTGTGATTGGACGTTCAAGCGATTGGCCAAGTTCTGATCGGGCTGTCGTTCATTCTGTTGTTTAATGATCACTATCAATTCATTTTCAACCAGGTACCCCAAACCATGCTTCCTGAAACACGCAGTTTGATAAACAAAGAATGGCGAGAACGGCGATTGCCGATAATAATATGCAGCGGTTGGATATTTTGCTGCCTGTTGTATGTCGTGGCTTACGAATGGTCACACAGGTTTCGAGCTCCTGTTGCGTCATTCACTTCTGCAATCAGGTTTTATACGTTAATTGCTTCGATCTTTCTTGCAATGAAGACCGCTTTGAGTGAACAGACCCAGAAAACATTCGGGTTCACTCAATCCCTGCCGGTTTCCCTTGGGCAATTGGCTCGAATTAAATTAATGGGAGGTATTGCCACTTTAATCCTGCCCATTATTTTAGGAGCTCTCATCATGACACCACTTTTATGGAGTGGCTTCATTGAGCAGGTTCCGACACGAGAAGCATCAGATCGACTTATTTCCTTGCAGCAACGCGATTCTCTTTCGGCTGCTGGTGCTGTAGGGCTACTTTGGACTATTACAGCAGTTACCTGTGCTGGGGGGCTTCAGTTCTTCCTTGTTTTATCAATTATCGGGACACGCCTGCGTTCGGAATCGCAAATTGGTTTCTGTGGTACTGCTTTTGCTTTTGTCTGGAGAATTTTACCGGGCATGAGTATCCAAAATCCCTCTCTAAATGGTTGGTTCGGCGCACTTTTTCCCCTCGCCTTGATTATCTTCTGGGGTTATGGAGTGGAAGAAGGGTCCTACTCTGATCTTGAAATTGGTCATCCAATCTGGGGACCATTAGCCGTAAACATCATTGTGCTTTTGTTTCTTGCTTTCTTATTTGTACGCTGGTACGGCAGTCATTCGCTCAGTTATCGATTAGGTCAAACCTCACGGTGGCGAAGATGGCCCGCTTTCTGGTCGCGAATTCCTTGCCCCTTACCCAATCAGACCGTAGCTCTGGCCTGGATCAATCTGCGTCAGGCAGTTCCCATTGCATTTTGGGGGCTTTTGCTGGCCGCTTTGTTTACCTTGCTGCAAAGTTCCGGCAGCAGTCAAGATTTCAGAACCGAGCTTCCGGGCAATACCTGGATTGTGGCCACGCTTTGGGGAGTTGTTGTTGGAACAGGAATTTTCGCAGCCGAATTACAACCGGGGTTATCCGCATTCTGGCGATCACGCCCACTCACCATTGGCTCCTGGTTTTGGTGTAAATTCTTCACCGGGCTGATGGCAGTTCTTCTCGTGCTGGATGGAGCGACCATCTTCGTCAGTTGGGGGACTCCCATTAGTCATACATCAGGAATGTCGCGAAGTTACATCGCCTGTATGCCAATCTTGCATGCCTTGACGTACTCATTAGCGGTTCTGGGAGTCTGCTGGCTCCGACGGCCCATTCTGGGCGGGATATTTGCCATTGCCCTGTTCTACATACCGATGATTCTGGTTCAATCATCCCCTGGAAAATCGTTCGGGCCTATCAACGTTTATGGTCAATTAATTGGTGAGGAAATTAATGGGCACTTCGACTTATCGAAACATCATTTCCCGCTGGTTTACGGCATTATAGTTGCAGTCATCT
>WFOZ01000156.1 GCA_015487825.1 Planctomycetaceae bacterium | reverse complement strand
GTGATGACCTTTTTTAGGATGATCTTCCGCCCAAAGCTGTACGCTGGTATCAAAATGTTTTTCCGGCATTCCCGCTTCAGGATCATCCATAAAGGCAGCAAGTGTTGTACTTTGAACAACATCTCTGTACTCGCCACCATGGGGAGCCACATTCTTTGGAAGTTCCATTGAATGATACTCTTGCGTTTTAGCAAGTTCGTGACGTTTTCCCGTTTTCTTGATCGCAATATCGCCGCGAACAAGGCTGAGCAAACCGTTTTGCGTACTGATCAGCGGAGCAGCATTTTTACCTATCAGCTCTCCTTCAGCGACAGTCAATCTGCTTTCAAGCCATTGAGGACCAATTTTTGCAAAGCGATCAGTTCCCTTTACACCATAGGCCAGGGCAATTGAAATAACTCGATCATGCTGACCACGCTGTATCAACACAGGCAGTTCGACACTCCCCTGGGAATCGATTACCTCGACAGTGACAACATCACCATCGCTCAGCTCAAGCTGTTTTGCTATTTCACCGGAGATGCAAACGTAGTTGTCCCATGTCACCTTCGTGATCGGATCGGGAAGTTCCTGCAACCAGGGATTGTGAGCATGCCTGCTGTCTGTTAGTCCAATCTTGGAATACAGGTTCAAACAATATTCACTCAATTTTTCCTGAGGAGCAAGAGCAACTGCATCAGCTTTGAATTGTCCCGATTTTATATCTCTTGGAGCAACTTCAACAAACCCATCGTGAACCGACTGATCCCAGAATTTTCGGAAAGACTTCGATTTGGAGCGAGGTAAAATATTCTTTTCCCACGAAGTCCGCAAAATCTCGTATGCGGAAGCATTGCTGCCCGACCAGCGAGCTAGACTTTCAAGGATAGAACGGGTTTCCCCCAGTGGTTGCAGTAACGGTTGAGACAGGCTGACCAGTCCACTAACAGGCTCTGCATCAAGCCATGATTCCAACAGATGATGATCCGGACAGATAAAATGAGCCAAAGATGAAAAATCGTCTTCGCGTTCATTTAAACTGACGACAAGCCGAACCTTGCTGATTGCATCAGAAAGACTGTCGTGCCCCGGCAGGTTGTATGTCAGGTCGGTGCCGGCAACAAACAATGCAGCCACCTTGCCCGCTTTCAGTTCATCAACCAGCTTCAGAACATCACGGTCATTCCCCTGGCACTGCAAACTTGGCCTGGCAATATCAAGAGTTTTCCCATAGTTGCCAAGGATATTATTGATAGCGTTAACGACAATCTGAACAGCAACATCCTGACTGTCACACAGAACAATACTTTCCCCTCGAGCATCCCACAGTCGTTCCGCCAGAGATAATAACTCTGCTTCGGAAATGGATAATTCTCCCAACCCGGGCTGATCCAGCTTTTTACCTGACATTTCAGAAAGCTGCACATACAGATGATTAAGCACTGTGCTGTACTCATCCGGCGCCAAACGATAGCGTCGATCCGCCTTACCACCGGTCAGCGACATACGCCCTTCAAAATGGGCGTGATATGACATTTGCGGATCATCTTCCAAAGGGACTCGGTTCGTTCGCCAATCTGCGGTAAATTCGACCGGAGAAATCCATGTCCCAAGAAAATCGGCACCAAACGAAACAATTACTTTTGCGCCAGCCAGCAGGTAGTGAGGCAACACACGAACGCCATGCGTTTTTTCGTGTGCTTCCAGAATGGCAGAACTACTGACTGCATCAAGAGTAACATGTGATCCGTTTTTGAACTGTTTCAGGAAGGAATCTATTGATGCTTTTAATGTTGGCCCCGTAACTGTTGGAGTAACAATACGAACCGCACCGCCGGAATCCTTGATGCTGCTCAACGTTTTCAAAATAGCCTGATCAACATCATTCCACTCTGCTTTTTCACCACGTTGCATCGGATGTTTTAACCGATGTGAATCGTATAAACCCAATGGCAACGCCTGAGCAACAGCATTCAATCCACCTTTTGAAAGCGGATGTTCGGGCATCCCTTCCATCTTCAGTGGACGACCATCGCGAACACTGACTAATAATCCGCAACCGGATGGAAAATCGACACAGCTTGAAGCATAAGTCAGCTTTTGCCCTGGAGAAACTCCCTCCGGCAAATGCGTAAACGGCAATGCAAGTTCAGGGTCCGGGCGACTGCAACCGTTCAATGAAACCGCAGCAAACGTAAATCCAGCCGCCTCAAGAAATCGACGACGGTTCAACTGGAACAGTTCTTTTTCCGGGATTACTTCGTTATCCATGGGAGGTCCGCTCTCGCCTGCCTGGGGCAGACTAACTGGTTTATTGGCCTCGTTATTCATTCTACTACTTTCAGTTGGAATTAACATCACACGCTCTTGTGCTGTTTCGCGTGCAAAACAGTAAAAAACGTATCAGCTCAAATACAACTTGTTGTACTATAACTTTAATGGTGACAGACCGCACAATCTCGCGATGCGTGAACGGCCTTTCCGTTAATTCCTTTTTCCGTTGATTCATTATGACATTTCACACACCAGCCCATCGACAGCGATTCGACTTGTCGAACCCGTTCCATCGATTCCACCGGACCGTGGCATTTCTGACAGGAGACGCCAGCAGTCACATGAGCACTGTGATCAAAACAGACAAAATCGGGCAGATTATGCACTCGAACCCATTCAATCGATTTCGGTTTTGCATCCGGATTGGGCTCCTTGGGATCAACCAGATCAAGTGAGTCATACAACTTTTGCAGCTTATCCGAAATGATCGTTTTCGGCTTACGCTTTTCCTTGTCCGACAGATCCAGTTCTTCTTTCAGTACCTCATAAGAACTCGTTACAAATTTATGACACTTCATGCAGACATCGCTCGAGGGAATACCGGCGTGCCGACTTTGCAGGGAATTGAAGTGGCAGAACTTGCAATTGATTCCCAGTTCTCCTGCATGCAACCGATGCGAATATGCTATCGGTTGCTCAGGAGCGTACCCTTGCTGTTCGTCGGGGTAACGCCAATCGCTCATACCGGATGCCAGCACGATCAGGCTGTAAAACAACCCAATCAGCAGGATCACAGTAACAATGCTCCGGTTCATCATCGGCCTCCAATTTCAGACAGACAACACATAATCATAACTCAATTCTCAACATTTAATTTCTGCATTTTTTCGTGCGTAGAACCACCAGTTCACAGCCAGGCAACTTATGTAATACAAAGCAAATCCGTACAAGGCATACTCAGGTGTTCCCGCCTTGATTTGCGTAGCAAAAATCTTTGGAATCAGGTAGGCACCATACGCTGCAATGGCTGATGTCCATCCCAGAACGGGTCCGGCATGTTCCTTGGAAAAGATGATCGGAATCATCCGGAAAGTTGACCCATTGCCGATACCGGTTGTCGCAAACAGCACGATGAATGTGACCAGGAATGGAATGAAATATTTTTCAGGAGTTTCACTTTGCCCGGCAAGTGAAACGATATACCCAGCCAGAATCGTGGAGGCAACCATAATCCATGTATCCCACTGGGTAACACGGGCACCTCCCAGTTTATCTGAGAGCCAGCCTCCAAGCGGGCGGATGAAAGCTCCCACCGCTGCACCAATCCAGATAAAGTTTGATGTTGTCAAGCCGTTAGTCGGGGTCACGAACACATCATCAATAAGTTTGGGAAATGCGTTTGCGTATCCAATAAACGAGCCAAAAGTCATTACGTATAACCAGGTCATCACCCAGGTATGTTTGTTGTTAAAAATTGCAAACTGTTTATTAAGAGGATCCTGAATCGCCTGAGGAGTTGCAAACTTCATTCCAAGCAGAGTAACCACAACTGCTACAATCAAAACCAGGAAGATACGCACCAGTTCAGGAATTGGCATGTCAACAAAAATCAACATTCCCACGGCGATGGCAGAGCCAAGAAAACCGATCGTTTGCAGCCAGAGGTATTTACCAATTGCAGCGGGAGTGGAACCACATTTATGTTGCGGTAAATTATTCATAAAGACCCAGGCCATAATGGCCAGCACCGTCATGATCGGAACCCAGACAATAGCTGCGTTCTGAATCCAAAGCTGCTTGGTTTCGCCATCAACAACAAACTCCTGAGGCGGCCCACCAATAGAGCCAAACAGACCATAGGTAATAGCCCAGGGAATCAGGAACTGCATCACACTCACACCAGCATTTCCCAACCCGGCATTAAGCCCTAATGCCAACCCCTGCATTCGTTTCGGATAGAAGAATGAAATGTTTGACATACTCGATGCAAACGCCCCTCCTCCCACACCAGACATGGCCGCTAAGATAATAAAGACTCCAAATGGTGTATTTGGATTCTGTAGCGAGATCCCTGCCAGAAAAGCTGGGATAATTAGCAATATCGTCGTCATGAATTTCACATTACGACCACCGCAAATAGCAATCATAAACGAGTTCGGGATCCGTAGCGTTGCCCCGGACAATCCCGCAACGGCTGGTAAAGTGAAAAGCAATGCCCGGTAACCGGGAACATCGTATGACTCTCCCGCATTTCGGAACGTAAAATCGAAGAGTTCCGGATTGGCAAAATGCAATTTTTGAATCGTTTTGGCAATCATGCCCCAATACAGCCATACGGAAAAACCGCACAACAGGTTGGGAATCGAAACCCACAGGTTTCGATTTGCAACATGCTTACCCTCTGATTCCCAAAATGCTTCGTCTTCTACATCCCAACGTTCAGGTGTTGCAGCCATGATGAGTACCTATACTTCGCTTTCCGATTCTTTATCAGAATCTAACCTGCGGACAAAGTAATCCAGCGACAGCGGTCCCGCACCACGCCAGATGAACAACAGCAGCGTAAAGAAAATAAGTGCCGCAAACTGGAAGTCCACATTGGCCCCCAGCAAACTACTCGCATCTGTTGAAGTGCTTGCCGCCATGATGACTGCACCAAACAGGACAATTGCATTACCTGCTGCTGCAAATCGTGTCGCAAATCCTAATACCAGACTTGCACCACCAACGACATGGGCAAATACAACCGCCCAGGCAATTAAGGTCTGTCCCTGACCAAACACCTGCCCAAGCACATCTCCTGCACCTCCTAAAGAGGCTTCTTTTGAATTCATCGATACAATGAAGTAAATCCCCTTAATTACCAACGCAATACCCAGGTAAATTCGCAAAGCGTCCATCGGTCGCAAATGACCCAACCCGGGAACCTCGCGCTTAGACTTGGGACGAGCTTTACGTTCTTCGTGACGTTGTGTAACAGCTCGTTGAAATTCCTCATCCGCTTCTTTTTCATCTTCCGGCTTGAAGGTAACCAGGAAGCTGAAGAAGGAACAAAGAAAGACCAGGCCACCAAGAATCAACAAAGCTTGCTGATAAGAAAGCTCTTCACTACGAAACAGGAAGCCAGCCGCCACCGCTCCCATGTTCCCACCTGCCCCGACAATACCGGAAACAGAACCGAGTGCTTTTTTGTTAATAAAGGGAACGATAGAATATGTCGCCCCTTCAGACATTTGCACAAACAGGCTGAATATAATCATTACCGGTATTGCTAAAGCAAGCACATTCATCTGAGAGAAGCACATCAATGCAACGCCTTCAACCAGTAATGCAATAAACAACCAGCGAACTCGTCCTTTCAATCCCTGCTTTCGTACAAACTGGTCGCTGATAAACCCACCAGTCGTGCGAGCGAAGATGTTCATCAAACCGAATAAACCAGCGACCAGTCCCGCTGTCGTCAATCCTAAATTAAATTCTTGCATGTAATAGATGGCTGCAATGTTGTTAATTGTAAGCTCAATCCCAAAACAACCAGCATAAACAAAGAACAACGCCCAGACACGGTAATCCTTTGCAGCAAGCCAGAACGTTCCCTTTTTCTTTTCCTCTCTGGTAAGTTCACCAGATTCAATCAAATCTTTCAGGTTTCCATTCGGAAAATCTGTTGTGAAGAAGAAGTAGGCAATCCCCACCAGAAAACAGACCGCACCTGCTACAACCATTGCCAGACGCCACGAGATCGCATTGCTGTATCCAAGCCCGACAAACATCGCAAACACCAGAGGCATGATCATTTGCGTCACGCCACCTCCCAGGTTCCCCCACCCGGCAGAGGTTGCATTTGCCGTCCCCACACAGTTCGGAGCAAACATCACCGATGTATGGTATTGTGTAATGACAAACGACGCCCCAATGACACCGATTCCCAGTCGGAACAATAGAAACGTTTCGTAAGAATTAGCCAGCCCGATAGACATTACCGGAATGGAGCCCACAATCAGTAATGCCGTATAGCACAACCGTGGCCCGATGCGATCACATAGCCACCCGATGAACAATCGAGCAACAATAGTAATCGCTACAGAAGCAATAATAGTATTCCCGATCTGCTGCTTGGTCAGTCCCAGTTCTTCTTTGACAACCGCCATCAGCGGTGCGATTCCAAACCAGGCGAAGAAGCACAGGAAGAACGCAAACCACGACATATGGAATGCCCGCATCTGCGGAGTCTTCAGGGAAAAAAGATCAATGCTCGTAGCTTTGTTGCGAATTTCCATCGTTCTAGGTGTTCTTTAATTAATCTTGAGAGTGATGAATCATCTAACTATTTTTGCCCGTACCAACGGACAACCTGTGTCTTGCGCCACAGATATGGATTAGGAACAACCAGTAAGTGAACTAAACGAGTAAACGGGAAGAATCCAATAATAAGAAACGCCAGCACAATGTGAGATTTAACAAGTAGAGGAGATGCAGCCAGATAAGAAATATCCGGGTTCAACAGGCAAATCGACCAGAGGTAAGGCGAGAGAACTGTCGCAAACCAGGAGGATCCCCAAGGATGAATCACAGCGATCGAAATCCCTAATACTGTCTGAACTAAAAGCAACACAAATAAAATCCAGTCCGTCGTAGTTGTCACTTTACGGATCTTGGATAACGTCCCTCTTCGGGCTATAATCGAGACAAGTCCGATAAGAGTTAATAAGCCACATGCAAGAGCAGATATTTCCAGGATGTAAAGGCGAAGCGGGTAACTGTTCCAGGCCAGTACTGTTCGCGGAATCAGAAAAGCGATTAGATGTCCTGCGGTTACGGCTAAAATACCGTAATGAAATGGCACAACCGCCCAGAAG
>WFOZ01000155.1 GCA_015487825.1 Planctomycetaceae bacterium | reverse complement strand
CTTTCATACCATCTGGGGACAAATTCTCGGAAGTAGTGTGAGCAATTGACAATACGGCTGGTGACAATTTGCCCCAGATGCAATGAGATTTCCTGTTCTGGGGGCAGATTGTGCGAAAGTTTTCTGGTTCTTCAAACATTTCCTATAACAATCTGTCCCCAGCCACCCTCCGCTGAATAGATACTGGATAAAAAATAAACCTACCACGGCTGAGCTTATCCCGACAGCCATGTCCAGAATTAAATATCGCTGGAAATTTGCAAGGCATGCAAAGCAATTGACCGTTAGCAATACAAACAGAACCAATCTACTGGAGATTTATAACTGCTGAAGATAGAATCAGACTTCTCGTGATATGATCTCAATAAAATCAAACACCAGCTCTGCGAATACTCACCGTGAATCCACTTGTTGAACTCAATTCGTTACTGAAACTGTTCCCGAAAAGCGAACTCCTGCTTGCAGTTGCAGAGCATGTTCCCGCCTCGACAGTTCCCGAACCTTACCAAAGCATGCTCGTACATGATCATCACATGACCGTCACGATGGAAAATTACCATCGCTGTTCTGTCGAAGTGCGTGTTCTGGACAGGCAGCAGGATGAAAAAAATTACACACGCAAAATCCTGCTCCTTAAACAGGGGACCGATCAGGTGGTGCAGTTCGGAATTGTCCGCTTCAATTTCGAATATGTCACAGATGATGTGATGCATGAAATTATTGATGAGCAGACCCCGCTGGGGCGCGTTCTCATTCAGCATAATGTTCTCAGGCATATCGATCTGGGAGCCATCATCAAAGTTCAAACCGGCCCAACACTCTCTGAATATTTTGCCTGCCCGGAAAAGACCATTACCTACGGTCGCCTGGCAACAATATTCTGCAATAATCGTCCCGCAGTAGACCTGCTGGAAATTTCCTCACCACTTACATAGATTTTCCATCAATGAAATACTGCGTAATACCAGCCGAGTATTTTGAAAGTCTAACCGACAACTGTTTGGTTGCGGCTACGCCGAGTTACAGCTTGCTCATTGAAACCTAAGTCTGCCCTGCAAAATTTGAAAGCAATAAGTCGTATGCCAGAAATCAGTGCGGTCGTTTTTGATCTGGATGGTTTAATGTTTAACACAGAAGAGATCTACAACGAAACAGGCAGTGAACTGTTACGGCGCCGAGGGGTGTTTGAAGCTCAACCGGTAATTCAACAGATGATGGGACTACGAGCCGAAGAAGCTTTTCGGGTAATGATTAAGATGTGCAACTTTCCCGAAACAATCGAAGAAATGCAGCAGGAATCGGATCAGATATTTCGATCAATTCTGCATGAAAAGCTTGCCCCTATGCCCGGCCTGTTTGAACTGCTCGAACTGATTGAACAGCGGGGGCTTCCGAAAGCTGTCGCCACATCATCGGGCAGAGGATATCTGGAAGAGGTACTTGATCGATATGAACTGCTGCCTCGCTTTCATTATACGCTCACGTCCGAAGATGTTTCCCGCGGAAAACCTCATCCGGAAATATACCTGAAAGCTGCCGGTTTATTATCCGTTTCTCCCGAACAAATGCTTGTGCTTGAAGATAGCAGTAACGGCACAAAAGCTGCGGTGGCGGCAGGAGCGCATATCGTTTCGGTTCCTCATCAGTTCAGCCGAAATCAGGACTTCACGGGTACTAAACAAATTGCAGAATCACTGCTCGATCCCTATATTCTGGAACTGATTCAGGCAGATTAAAATCGACAGCGTTTGCTGTGCAGACCATTGTGCTACACTATAAACGGTCAATTTTTTTGTGTGCCCCGCCATTCTCCCCTAGTGGAATAATAATGCCTGATTTTGAACTTGTCAGTGATTTTGAACCTGCCGGAGATCAGCCGCGCGCAATTGCATCGCTCGTTCGTGGAATTCGTGAAGATAAAAAGAATCAGGTTCTACTTGGTGTGACCGGTTCCGGTAAAACGTTCACCATGGCGAATGTGATCGCACAACTTCAACGTCCAACGCTGGTGCTGTCACACAATAAAACACTTGCTGCCCAGCTCTATTCAGAATTCCGCGAATTTTTCCCGAATAACGCCATCGCTTACTTTGTCAGTTATTACGATTACTACCAGCCGGAAGCTTACATTCCGCAGCGTGATATTTATATCGAAAAAGATTCTTCAATTAACGACGAAATAGATCGCCTGCGTTTACTGGCAACCAGCGCGCTGGTCAGTAGACGCGATGTGATTGTGATTGCCAGCGTCAGTTGTATTTACGGGCTTGGCTCCCCCAAAGATTACATCGAAATGATGATTCCACTCAACGTGGGAGATGTGATCGACCGGGATGAACTGCTGCTCAAACTGGTTGACATCCATTATGGACGAAACGATTATGAACGGACGCGGGGCAAATTCCGCGTGCGGGGCGATGTCATCGAATTGTGGCCCGCCAATGAGGAATTTGCTTACCGGATTGAAATGTGGGGAGATGAAATTGAAAGCCTTTCGATAATCAATCCACTCACCGGTACCACACACAGTGCGCTTAAGGATATCTGTATTTATCCTGCGAAACATTATGTTCTTCCGCAGGAACGGATTGATGCGGCCATGCTGGAAATTGAAGACGAACTGAATTCCAGTCTGGAAAAGTTCCGTAAAGAAGGCAAGCTACTGGAGATGCAACGGCTTAGTGCGCGAACCCGATACGACATGGAACTGCTTCGAGAAACCGGCTTTTGTCCCGGTGTCGAAAACTATTCACGAGCGATGGATGCCAGAAAACCAGGCGAGCCTCCATTCACCCTTTACGATTTTTTCCCGGATGATTTTCTGGTGATTGTCGATGAGTCTCACGTCACGATTCCACAAATTCGAGCAATGTATGCAGGGGATCGCTCTCGAAAAACAAATCTGGTAGAACACGGTTTTCGTTTACCGATGGCACTGGATAACCGTCCATTACAGTTTGAGGAATGGAATAAGCGGCGTAATCATGCCATTTTTGTTTCCGCCACTCCAGCAGACTGGGAACTTGAACAATCAGAAGGGGAAATTGTCGAGCAGATTATCCGTCCAACAGGTTTGATCGATCCTGCGGTGCATGTCGTTCCGGCTCGCAAGCAGGTTCCGCATCTGCTGGAATTGATCAAAGAACGAACAAAGCAGAACGAACGAACTCTTGTCACAACTCTTACCAAACGGCTGGCTGAAGATTTAACCGGTTACCTGCAGGAAAAAGGGATCAGATGTGCGT
>WFOZ01000154.1 GCA_015487825.1 Planctomycetaceae bacterium | reverse complement strand
GATCCAGAGAACCGGTATGCAGATTCAGTTTTTTAAGAATGAGTTGGTCGATTCGATTTTCAGCCAGGCCAAGAGGGACTTCGTAAATGGAGAGAGTTTTATCGACTTCTTCAATGACTGCTTCCTTTTCGACATTACAAAAGAGCGCGATTTTTTCTGCGTTGTCGCGGCCCAGAGGACGTTCGGTTCGAATGACAAGGATATCCGGTTGAATTCCAATTCCGCGAAGTTGTCCGACACTGTGCTGGGTCGGCTTCGTTTTTAATTCTCGGGCAGCTTTCAGATATGGCACCAGTGTGAGGTGAATGAACAGGCAGTTTTCCCGACCAATATCAAGAGGCACCTGGCGAAATGCTTCGAGAAACGGAAGCCCTTCGATATCGCCAACCGTGCCTCCCAATTCTGTAATGACAACATCGACATCCGGTCCATCCTGAGAACAGATTGCGTCTTTGAGTTCATCAGTTACGTGCGGAATGACCTGAACGGTCGCGCCGAGGTAATCTCCCATCCGCTCTTTTTTTATGACCGACTGGTAAATTTGTCCGGTTGTAAAGTTCGATTTTCTATTCAGAGGACCGTTGGTAAACCGTTCGTAATGCCCCAGGTCGAGATCTGTTTCGGAACCATCATCAAGAACATAAACTTCGCCGTGCTGGAAGGGAGACATCGTTCCGGGATCGACGTTGAGGTAGGGATCGAGTTTTTGCATCCGCACATTGAGGCCACGTCGCTCTAGCAGTAAACCGACCGAAGCAGATGTCAGCCCCTTGCCAAGAGAACTGACAACGCCACCTGTAACAAAAATATGCTTAGTCATTTTCTGTTTTTTCGTCCTTGACAACCATCAAATTATCGGAGAAGTATTTTGGCAAACCGGGATGTTAACCTCTAGGTCACCTTGTTGAGGTCGGTTTTAACATCAGCCGGGAGTATTTCAAGAGGCATTCATCAATCAGCTCATCCTTTTTACAAATGCAGCATAATCTTCTGGCGTGTCGATGCCAATTGAACAGTGTGATACCACCGAAACATGAATTTGTGCTCCTGCTTGTAATGCACGCAATTGTTCCAGCTTTTCAATATTTTCAAGCACCGAAACAGGCATATTGACAAACGCTTTTAAGAACGGCTCTCGATATGCATAAAGTCCGATATGTTGTAGCCAGGGGCTGGATTGAATGGACTCAGTATCAGTAAGCCAATCTTCCGGACTACGGTCTCGCGAATGAGGTAGTGGCGAACGGCTGAAATAGAGTGCATTTCCATTATTAGCCAACACAACTTTCACACAGGCTGGATCGTTAACGTGTGCAGCATCATGAAGTGGATTTGCCAGAGTGGACATTTCACATTCAGGATGATCGCTTAGTGATTGCACACATAAATCTATTTGCTGCGGATCAATTTCCGGCTCGTCTCCCTGGATATTAACGATGATATCAGCCGAGAGGTTCAAATTATCAATCGCCTCTGCGACGCGTTCGGTTCCGTTGGAACAATCGCCCGTCATCACAACTTCTGCCCCGAATGACTTTGAAACCGATTCAATTTCTTCATCATCAGTTGCGATGATAAGACGATCAAGCGACTTTGCTTTTTGAGCAGCTTCCCATGTATGCTGGAGTAGCGTTTTACCGGTTTCATTCAGTAGCAGCTTGCGAGGCAACCGGGTTGAAGCCAATCGGGCGGGTATGATGCCAATGACGTACATTGTCAGATTTCTTTGAAATGATTCGATTAACGAATCTATATAACGATTCGTAACAACAACACAATTCGAGTCAGATTCTTCCGTAATACTGCACTCATATACGGACAATACAATTTGCCGTGTCTTGATGCACTCCACACAATTGTGTCTTAATCGCTTGCAGTTATATAGGAGTTCAGACGATTAACTGCCGTATTGTAGCATTTCTGATGTGAGCAAGATATGATCAGAATAAATTGATTGCGATAGAATCCGGACATTATCAACTGAAATTCAAACTGAGAGGCACTCATGAAGTTACGCTATGCAATTATTGCTGCACTATTGTTTTGTGGAGGATCGCAGATTCTTCGAGCAGGGGATAACCTGAATCAACTTTCGGAATCGGATCGTCGTTCCGGTTGGCGTCTGTTATTTGATGGCAAGACAACCAAAGGCTGGCGGAACTATAAAAAAGATTCTATCAGCGATGGTTGGGTTGTGGAAAATGGAGTGTTGAGTCGAGCCCAAAAGGGCGCAGGAGATATTATTTCCGAGGAACAGTTTGAAGGCTTTGAGCTTTCGATCGAATTTCGAATTTCGCCCGGTGGAAACTCCGGAATCATGTTCCACGTAACCGAAGAAGAAGCTCGTCCCTGGCAAACAGGTCCTGAAATTCAAATTAACGATAATATTAACGGACACGATCCGCAAAAAGCTGGCTGGTTGTATCAGCTATATAGCCCCGGGCGCCCCGGTTGGATGAAAAATCTGGAAGCCAAAGCTGGTCTGGACGCAGAAAGAGAACTCGATGCCTGCTATCCCGCCGGTCAATGGAATCATATTTATCTCAAGCAGACACCAAACCAAAGTGAAGTGATGGTGAATGGTGTCAGTTATTACCGATTTCAAAAAGGAAGTGATGATTGGAATAAGCGGGTTGCTGCCAGTAAATTTGCAAAATTCAAGAACTTTGGCAAACCGAAAAAAGGCCACATCTGCCTGCAGGATCATGGAGATTTCGTTTCTTATCGAAATATTAAAGTCCGGGAACTTCCTGAGGAGTATTCAGTACCCGATCCGAGTGACAGCACGCTTGCCCTGAAACCTGTCCTTGCTTTCCCCGATTTGCAGTGGGATAACTGGGAAGCTATTGATGAAGACGGAAAAACAACTCCTCTGCGTCCGCTTGTCATCACTCATACCGGAGATGATTCCGGGCGAATCTTCATCGCGACGCAATCTGGCACAATTCATGTTCTCCCCGAAGGAGCCAATTCGAAGAAAACCATTGAATATCTTAATATTAAAGACCGTGTTTTACATTGGAAAAAGGGAAACGAAGAAGGCCTGCTCGGTATGGCGTTTCATCCCAACTACAAAAAAACAGGAAAGCTTTATATATATTACACCTCGGCTAAAGAATCTCACACATCAATCCTTGCTGAATTTCAGGTTGATCCGAATAATCCGAATAAAGCCAAAGCGGATTCAGAACGTGTGATCTGGAAGTTTGCCCAACCGTTCCCCAATCATAATGGTGGTACCATTGAATTTGGCCCTGATGGTTATCTCTACGTCTCATTGGGTGATGGAGGTTCGGGAAACGATCCGTTTGATAACGGTCAGAACCTGAGTACGCTTCTGGGAACCATTATGCGAATCGATATCGACAAAAAATCAGGCGACAAGCAGTATGCGATTCCGGCTGATAACCCGTTTGTCAAAAGTCCCTGGGCGAAACCGGAAATATATGCTTACGGTTTTCGTAACTTGTGGAGGTTTTCCTTCGACAGTAAAACGGGAGACCTGTGGGCGGCAGATGTCGGACAAAACCAGTGGGAAGAAATTAATATTGTACATGCCGGTCGCAACTATGGATGGAACAGACGGGAAGGAACCAATGGATTCAGCAACCGGGGCCAGGGAACGGCTATCAATGCGGTCGATCCAATCTGGGAATACGATCATCAGGTTGGCAAATCGATCACCGGTGGACTGGTCTATCGAGGTGGTTCGATCCCTGAACTGCGTGGGAAATATATTTACGCCGATTTCGTGACCGGAAAAATCTGGGCGCTCGATTACGATGTCAAATGCCGGAAGCTGAAAGGGAATTACCGAATTCCGTCAAATAAAATGCCCATAATGACATTCGGTTCGGATCAGTCGGGCGAAGTTTACTTCGGTATCGAGACGGCAAATGGCAAAGGTGTATACCGTTTTGCTCACGATAGGTAAGAAGGACCTTGTATGAAAAAAGCCAAACTCGGTGACTAACCGAGTTTGGCTTTCAGTGCGGGCGAGAGGATTCGAACCTCCACTCCCATAACAGGAACACGGACCTGAACCGTGCGCGTCTGCCAGTTCCGCCACGCCCGCGGCGTTTTGTGGAAAATGTTCAAGGTACGCTTTCCAGCAAGGACAGGGTTGTAGTATATCGTCATCGACAATGTTGACAAGCAAATCAGGGTAATGTTCACAACTTCCTGTAATCTCTATCAGGAAAACTTTGCCGATTAATTCGATTCGAGTCGTACAAATAAGGGAATCTCATTATGAAACGCAGGACTTTCCTGAAAACAACTCTTGGAACTGGTAGTACGCTGCTGCTCGGTTCATATTCTCCATCAAAAGCTATCGCTGCACCTTCTGAACGAATTCGTCTGGGTGTGATCGGGTTAGGATCGCGTGGTTTCAATCTTATTGATGATTTTCTACGCGAACCCAATGCAGAAATTGTTGCTATTTGCGATGTGGATCGGTTCCATTATCGAGATCGCCCCTGGGGAAAGGGAAAGACATTCGGACGGGAACCGGCCCGAAAGTACATCACAAAACATGCAGCCAGAAAGAAAAAAAGTGGCATTCATTCCGGCCCTGATGTCTACAAAGATTTTCGGGATATTTGCAGCAGGAGCGATATCGATGCGATGGTGGTTGCAACTCCCGATCATTGGCACGCCTTGTGTACCCTGCAGGGACTGAAAAACGGTAAAGATATCTATTGCGAAAAACCAATCACGCATCTGTTTCGGGAAGGGCAACTTGTTTATCAGGAAGTAGAAAAACAGAAAGCAGTCTTTCAAACCGGGTCTCAACAACGGTCCATGCGAGAATTTCAAATGGCTGTCAACCTGGTGAGAAATGGACATCTTGGAAAAATTCAGAAGTTTGAAGTCGGACTTCCTCCCGGTTATGAAAAACCGATGGGAAGTACAGATATTATTATTCCCCGAAAAGATCTCGATTACAATTTCTGGTGTGGTCCTTCTGAAGTACTGCCTTTGATGCAGGCCCGCTTTCATCGCTGGTGGCGCGGACATCGAGCCTACGGTGGTGGTGTTTTGATGGACTGGATTGGACATCACAATGATATCGCGCACTGGGCGTTAGGTGTCGATTTATCGGGACCAACTTCTGTCAAAGCGGTTAACTGGATTTATCCCAATACTGAAATATACAACACACCATTTCAGTATGAAATTCTGACCGAATACCCGGGAGGAATCACTGGATCTATTTCCAGCAAAAATAAACAGGGACTTAAAATCATCGGCGACGAAGGCTGGGTTTATGTGAGGCGTGGAAAATTTGAAGCCTCAGATGCTCGCTGGCTGGCCAAAGATTTCAAAACAGGTTCTCTGAATGTTCAAGCCTCTCCCGGTCATGCGAGGAATTTCCTGGATTGTGTCAAATCGCGAAAAGCGTGTATCGCCCCTGCAGAAAATGCACACCGCTCGATCACACCAGGGCACTTGGGCTATGTTTCTGCTCAGGTTGGACGGTCTTTAAAATGGGATCCCAAACAGGAAATCATTATCAACGATGAACAAGCCAATCGCATTCTCAACAAAGTAAAATATCGCCAATTCCGAGACAATTCCTAACCCGGCAAAGCTGGAACCAAACAAGAAATTAAACTAACCACAGAGACGCAGAGGTCACTGAGAAAAACAACTTCCTGCATCGTCTATAAAGTATTAAAATTCAATCTACTATTT
>WFOZ01000153.1 GCA_015487825.1 Planctomycetaceae bacterium | reverse complement strand
GGGATACACTGCTACTCGGCTTGATTCTCGTTGTGGTGATGCCGGTTGCAAATTCTTCTGCAGGATGGTCGCATCATTCCGATGCCAATGTCGGTTTGAGTATTTCTCTTATTCTTGTCAGCGTGATGCTCAGCCCGTTTATGGTTCCCGGGTTGTTGCAACTGGCAGGAAACATTGCACCGGAAAATGCTTCCATCAGCTACACCGCACTTGCAAACAATTATGCAGGTTCTTTTGTGATGATGTGGGTTATTCTTCCTGCTGCCCTGGGTATCGTTTGCCGAACTCTGCTTCTTAAAAGCCGATACGATTACTGGAAAGCTGCGATTAAAGGAGCGACCTGCTTTTGTCTGTTGCTGTTAAATTATGCGAACGGAGCAGTTTCTCTTCCCGAAGTCTTGAGCAACGGGGCAGGTGAAGTTGTTGGCATTGCAGCGATCTGTGCTATTTTGCTTTGCTGCTTATTGTTCACAGCAGCCTGGGGAGTTTCGAGACTGTGCAAGCTATCCCGGCGCGACCAACTTGCAGTGATGTATTCTACCGCGATGAGTAACACCGGCGTTGCCCTGGTTTTGGCAACCACAGTATTGCCTCATCATGCCACGACACACCTTGCCATCATACTTTACACGTTAATTCAGCATATTATTGCGGGTATCGTTGATGAATTATGGATTCACTCTGTACCTGTCAGTGAATCGGCTGAAGCAAGTTCCTCGACAATAACCATCCAGCCGGTGTCAAAATCACTGCCGGAACGACCAACAACACAAACCGGTTCACAGGCAGCTGTAATAAAAGAAGAGCCAGTTGCTTCGAATGAATCCTGAACGTTGTGCAACAATAAGACATCGCCGGTTGAAGCCGCAAAACCCGATTTTCGGATTTGTTCCACCCGTTTTTTTCGATATTGATTGATTCGTTTCAATACCGAGTCCGAAAGCCTGGGCAGTTCATCAATACGCGGGCTTTTTGTTTGCAGCAACCTGTTTAATTTGGGATGCTGAAGAATAAGACCATGTTGAGATTTCCCCAGTGCCTGCTCAGCCTGGCGAAGATCGACGAGAATGGAAAGTTGCTGAAAGGAAGCCGACTCAGCTTCATCCTGCAGAACGGCGAATTGCCCCAATTCAACCGAGTAACCCAGAATGCCCAGGAATTTTCGTCCTGTTCTACTTTCGTGGTGCGACCAGATCGGGATTGAAAACGCGACTTTCAAATTTGCTGTATTACTACTTTGGTAAACCGCAGAAAGATGAATATCGGTAATATGCTTCGAGCCGCTGTTTTCTCCCTTTTTCAGGTCGTAACCATTGCCCGTGAAGTAGTCTCGATGAGAAAAGTTTTCCCCGATACTTTGATAAACGGTTTTCTTTTCAGGATCTTCAAAGTAAGGGAACCTCGCGATTTGCTTACCCGTTGCGTCACAAATAAACCAACTCGCGGCATGAGTTTCCTGCTTGTGCATTTTGGCTTTCTCAACAAGCCACTGTTGAATCGTATTTTCTTGAGATGATTCTTCCAGCGGCATTGATTGCCTGAGAACTTCCGCACTCGATTCAATTTCAAGTATTCGCCAGGCGTCATTAATTTTCAAAGCCATCGAAGTTGCGGCTGAATGTGCTGCAAGTTGCAACGACCGATCTCGCATGCGGTGAGCCAGATCCTTCGCCAAGTTCGCTTGTACCCTGGCTTCTGTTTCGTTCAAAGCCAGGTTTCTCATGACCAGGGCAGAGGCAGTGGAAAGTAAGATAATCGCAGCGACACTTACCATCAAAACCTGCGAGACACCACGATGCCTGCGCATCAATCGTGCCAGTCGCCGGGAAAGCGGTTCCGCATAGGCAGTCACTTCTTCATCCGCAAGGTATCGTTCTAAATCGCGGGCCATTTCTGTTGCATTTGCGTAGCGGTCTTCCGGGCTGAGTGACATCGCTTTGAGACAGATTGCTTCAAGGGCCTTGGAAATCCAGGGACATAAACTGGTTGGCTTACGGAATTTTCCACGAATAACCAGCTCACGAATTTTCGGTAATGAATTCTCCGGCGAGAAAGCAGGTTGTCCCGTAATGAGACGATAAAGCGTTACTCCCAGACAGTAAATATCTGAACTGGGGCCGATATCTTCCGCTTGGGCATGTTGTTCGGGGCTCATATAAATGGGGGTGCCGCCGGTAGAACCATCCGGCTCGCTGCCTCCAGTATCAGATAACGGCCTGAGAGATTCTTCACCAACTGTTTCTGCTTTCCCTGCACTTCCAATGTATTTGGCACAGCCCCAGTCAAGCACAACCGTTTCGCCATATTTTCCGAGCATGATATTACCCGGTTTAATATCACAGTTCAGAATGCCACGACTATGTGCATATTCAATGGTGTTACAGACACTCACAAAAGCAGAAAGAAGCTGACGGAATTCAATCGATTGTTCGCCGGTGTGTGGTTCCTTTTTTAACTTGGAATGAAATTCTTCAATTCGCTGCTGAAGTGTTTTTCCTTCCACCATCCGCATCGCGTAAAAGGGAACCCCTGTTTCGGTCACACCATATCCATGAACCGGTGCCACGCCGGGATGATCGAGTCGGCTTGTGATTTCGGCTTCAATCCGAAAACGCTGCACATCAAGCGGGTTATGCCTGCGGCGTTCCCGAATAAATTTGATCGCGACATCCCGGTGCAGCTTCAAATCAAAACCACGAAAAACTATCCCCAACCCGCCATGGGCGTGGTAATCGAGTTGCTCGATATTCGATTTCCAGTTGATCTTATCACTTGGTGGAGGCTCGACTTTTTTTCGAGGTTTCTGCGGCTTGAAACCGGTCTCAGCATTCCCCAGGTTGCCTTCCGCTTTAGCTATTAACTTTGTTTTTGTAACGAATTCTTCGAGCAGGTGCGGATAATTCTTGCAGATAATTTCCGGAATCGGATCAGAACCCCGGTCAATCGCATCTTCCCAGTCATCCAAAAGCAAATCGAGAGTCTCTTCGTTGCTCAAAGGCGGATCATTTTGATTCATATCAGCCATTATTCAATGTGAGCCCGGAAAAATCAGAGAGGAAGTAAGGAATAGTCCTGAAATAACTTCCCTATTTCATTGAGTTCATTTTGTAGGGTGCGTCGTGACGCACCTTTTTCGCCACACGAACTGGCTGGTGCGTCACGACGCACCCTACGATAAACTGGGAACTTATTTCGGGACTATTCCTAAG
>WFOZ01000152.1 GCA_015487825.1 Planctomycetaceae bacterium | reverse complement strand
TCTGAGTTTCACTAAGAACAGGTATATTACTGCTTGATGATAAACATTATTTTGAAGAAATGTTATTAGTATATAAAGCATAACAACTTCTATGCCACAAACGACACTCGTGTCCACTTACACGCGTAGAATATAATAATTACATTGATTCACGATATAACTGTTGAAAAATAGGCCTTGGGTTGGCTACGGGACTGATCTATAATATGATTATCGTAAAGCTAGGATATACCCATATTCTGAGTTTCACTAAGAACAGGTATATTACTGCTTGATGATAAACATTATTTTGAAGATTCCTCTCCAAAACTCCTATTAAATCCTAGACACATAGTATAGTTCTTAGCTACTCCCCAAGAAACATATGGGGTCACCTTTCGTTCGTATATGTCAATTGTCCTTTTGTGGTCCCAATCTGCCCATTGTTGAATAAGATGGTCTGGAATTCCAGATGCTCTCGCCAACGAAGCATGAGCGACTCTGAAACGGTGATCGTAATTTTTTTCCACTTTTATACGGTTCACTATGTTCTTTACTTGTTGGACCGATAATGATGTGTCTCCATCTCCAAGTATAAAGCCACTGTTTTTCTTCTTGGTTCGCATGACTGCTGCAATCCAGCTCGCAGGGTCATCGCAGGAATCTCCAAAAGGGAGATATAATTTTCTGGTTCGGAGTGAATCGAGACTCTTTCTACTTCCATCAAATGTTCTCTTGCTCTTGGGATCGCTGAGCTTCCAATTCACAGCTGTTATATGCGTTCCTTTTTGGTCTATTTCAGCGAATGTAGGGCCAATATCACTTATGCGGAGCCCGAGCAACAATCCAATCATGTTCGCCACAAAAGTTTCCAGGTAAGCAACCAGGATGTTGAGGTTCAAGATATCAGCAACACAATGAGAATGATTCAGTAGGGCATGCCAATTGCGCTTTTGATGCTGGTACAGTTCCACGATCCAAGCATTTTTGATTTCATCCAGCGTAATCACTCTCCTAGGGTCTTTGACGGTGTTTTTCTTTGCCATTCGGGATCGGCGACCCATTTTCCTGAGCCTGGAAGAAATTCTGGTTAGCAATCGATCGAGTTTCGGATTATCTACATGTAAATCAATACCCCGAAGGGCTAAGGCAGCCTTTGCTTCTGTAATATTTTGAGCTACTGTATGTTCCGAGACTTCTTGTAATCTTCGCTCGATCCAAGCTAGCCAAGTATCTTCATGAGTCGGGTCAGCTTGCCCAGCCACCCTTCGAAAATTGGAGATAACTGAGGAGTATTGCCGAACAGTGTTCGGTGCCAGGAGTCCCTCCAGAATGTCTTTGACCATTCCTGAGTATTTTCCCCAATGTTCCCAAGTTCCCTCGACAAGAGGTCTGCATAATAATTTATCTTTGATGGAATCCAGTCGATGCGTAGGCGGATTTCCAGCACACGTATCAACCACCAAAAGAGGCCCGACATTTGATTTAGTATCCGGTCTCTGCTGCTTCCACGGAGTAGAATCCAATATACGGCTCTGTTGTCCGTCCGCAGGACTACCGTTCTTCCTGTTAACTTGCTCGCCATTGTCAGCACTCCATATAGTGTTCCGACGAGCTCTCGTTCCACTATTCGTCTGTTCGGGGTTCTGAATCTTCCATTGTATGCTCTGGCTTGTACGATTCCTAAAGAGTGTATGCATGCCCCCCATCCATGGGGTGTCGCATCTGTGTCGAGAATTACTTCCGGTTTTTCTCCCTTTCCATGGAATGATCGTCTGGTATCTTTTAAGATCTCGGCTATTAACTTTCCTCTGACCTGTATCCAATAAGGAATCTGGACTACTGTTTGCCAATGCGCTCTTTTGGTTGAATCCAGCTTCAGGTGTCGAAACTTTCCATATATCCACTCTGGGATGGATCTGGTATGGCTTGCTATATCTGGAACCGCCAGGGATAGATGGCGCAGTTTCCCCAGGATCGATTGGATGAACTTCAAAGATCGTCGTGACCCTATCGCTCTTAAATGACGTCGTACTGCTCTTGCCTTTTTTGCCGGGATCCGTATTTCGTGGGATCCCGGTTTTACGAAAAAAACCTAGATATTTTATTTCTTCCATTGGGTCTAACTCGGATTTTTTGTAACTGATAGTCACTTTCGACTGCTGTAGCACGTTGACGATCCCTCGAACAACATCTTTCAGTTCCCATCGAGGTCCTACCACCAGGATATCATCTAAGTACGTGAAAATCTCCACATGTGGGTATAACCCCCGACATTTATCGATCACTTCGGCGACAAAAGCACTGAAGATTACTGGAGACCATGCGAAGCCAAAGGGCAATCTCCTCCACCGAAAACACTCACCAGTATCTGTCTTGATTCCAAAAAGCTTGCTGGATTCGTCGTCAATTTCAATTTGCCAGAAGGCACTCTTTAAGTCAATCGAAGCACCGTAACTTCCAGAGGTACAATTTTGCAAGATAACAGGGAGAGTCTCCATCTCGAACGTTGGTGGGAGTTCACATACCTTATTTATTGGCCGCGCATCATAGATTAACCGTCTCCCCCCATCACGTTTGGGTACCGTGAAACATCTCATTGAGCAAACCAAATCTGACTCGGAACATTTCTCCAGCGCTCCGGCAGATACTGCCTTCGAAATAGCATCTCGCAACCCTGAATCGTTACTAATGTCCGATATCTCCGATTTGAGTCTATTTCTGTCAAGGTGGCTGAATATGCCCGTCAGGTTGATGCTCGTCATTGGCTGGATCCAGTTTTTGTACTTGTCGTTGCGTCTTTCTGTGAGATCTGAGTCAATTCCGCCTTTATCCTTTGTTTTTGAGGTCGCTGCCGGGTTTGCTTTTCTGGTTTGGGTATCCTGCTCCGAGTGAGGACCCAATTGTAGTCTAAACTGATGTTGTTTAGCTCTCTTTGGAAAAGCACTCTTAAGGCATGACGGATAGCCGGCTGCAGTTCCGTCATGCCGTAACAAAAACCCCGGATCAAATCTGGGCTATCCAGGTCTTGGTCTGTGCATTCGCTCATATGGACAAGCTGCCCCCCTGGACTAATTTTGCAGCCCGCTGACACGTGAGGTCTTAGACGTTCCCTGATTGCCTGGAACGTCTCTCGGTTCTTAGCCCGGACTTCTTTGAGATAGTCAATGGCCAATTGCTGGTTCTTCCCAAGTCGAGGTTCAGCTTCACCCAATCGCAACATATGTTCTGCAGCCTTGACCGTTTCGAATGCTTTAGTGATCTGATTCTGCACAGTCAGTTCGGTGGCACCTTCTAGCGCATGCAGGTCTACCTTTAATGATTTGGTCTTGGTTTCGCAACAATTTTCAACCTTGCTATTTACTCCATAAAGAATGGAGTTGATCATCTGATCCGCCCTTTTCTTCGCGTCTTGACTCTGTTTAGCCTTTTCTTCCATAAGTCTTTTCTTCGCTGCTGCTCGCCTGGCATATCTGGTTACGATCTGTCGCTTCCGTAATGGAGATGCAGAGTCAGCCATTAAATGCAGTAGTTCTAATGTTGTGTCCTCGTCGTCTGAGTCGTTCAGTTCGGCTAACAAATCGTCATCACCTGGCTCCTTTATGACATCTTGAATCCCAGCCTTTTCGAATAAATTTCGTTGATCAAGATTCAGGATTAGATCATCAAGGTTATACGCCCCTGTACTGGTTCTGTCGATCAGCCTTTTTCGGTCCCGTTTTGACCACGACAGGACAGTCGATTTAAGCTCCATGAGCAATTTCCGTTGTTCACCCACACTCGTAGTAATGGGTTTGGTCAAAATCTTGGCTGCTAAGTCAGCCAGATTACCAATTCTAGCCGTTGATAACTTTTTAATATCGACTGATGTATCGGTTAGTAAAGTCTCTAATGTGAGAATGGTTCGTGTAGCCATAAGAAGTTACTATGTGGATATGTTATAATAACTGATCTATAATATGATTATCGTAAAGCTAGGATATACCCATATAATATCATATGGTAGTATCCAGGTTCCATGAGCAAAAAGCGTAGTTTTCCAAATAGATTCATATTTTTTCATCGTACCCATTATTCAAAGCTTGAAAATCAAGAAAATGTACTGAAGTTTATTTAGAACAGCTCATTTGGTATTAATCTTTACCACCTGAAATTCCTTTTCAATTTCTTACTCTCACATATTTGTTCACTATTGTCTATTTACTTGTGTGATCTTCTGACTGGAATTTCAAAGCTTGGAAATTTAGTTCTTACAATGAATTTTAACTTACACACATTTTAATTTCTGACATTAACCATCCTTGGGAGCCTTTCCAATTCTAAAGTTGCTTGATTTCTATTTCTTCGATTTTTTAAACTTGCCCATTTATTGATTTTTCATCTCATTTTCTTCCCTTATCATATTGTTTTATTTTTTAGGTATTAAAAATGCCCCCTTCATCCAGATCCAAGCGAGCTCGCGTCACCAAAGCAAGGAATGCATCTCTTCATTCATGGG
>WFOZ01000151.1 GCA_015487825.1 Planctomycetaceae bacterium | reverse complement strand
TTTTTTGGCTGAAGGCCTCTTTTACCATAGCCTGGGGCATCGCCCCAGGAAAAAGGATCAGATACACGTATTGGCTGAAAGCCATAAACAAAAGCATTGAATATGGCTTTCAGCATTGAACCTGCCTCTCGGTACACATGTCTAATTCTGCAATAATTTCGATCCGTTGTTATAAAGTCTTCATGGTAAATCACCCGGTAATATAATGAGTATTCACGATGGAAGATGATGGCCCACCAGGTGTCCCGGAATGGGTCGTAACTTATGGCGATATGATGTCGCTGCTACTGACGTTTTTTATCATGCTCGTCTCTTTGAGTGAAGTAAAAGCAGACGAGAAGTACCGTGCAATCCTGGAAGCTGTCAGGAAGCATATGGGTTATCAGGGGGGACCGCTGTCACCTCCTGGAAAAAACTTTCCGATGAACTCAGTGGTAAAATCTCTTAAAGACATGAAACTCGGATCCGTCTCCGACGACAAAGGAAAGGGAGGCGTTAAACAAAAAGCTCCTCCAGCAGACGATTTGCGAGTTACACGCTTGCGTGAAGGACAGGGCCAGCTTTCTGGAGAGATTATCTATTTTAAAAATGGGGAATCGAATCTTACTGCGGAAGCAATTTCGTCTATCATAAAGACAGGGCGAAAAATAGCAGGTAAACCACACAAACTGGAAATCCGCTCTTTCACAGACCGCTATGTCGAAGGGATTCCCCAAACACATAATCAGCGTATGGACCTGGCCTACCAGCGTGCCGAAAAAGTGATGCAGGTTCTACTTGATGAAAAGCTGTTGCGAAGTCGCATGCGTATCGTCATCTATTTTCAAAATCCGAAAGCCGCCAAGGGGCGCGAGCAGAATCAGAAAAAGGACCGAGTTGAAATTACAACGCTGGACGAATACTCCTCTACCTTCATGGGAAAAGAAGACGATTACCGGTAACAATTCAATTATTGGTTCTGTCTTGCCCGAAGTGTGTCCCTGAATTGATTGACACAAAATGCCGCTGCCGCCCCATACTCCCCATTGTGAACAAAGGCTTAACATTTCAAGAAGGAATAACATCGCCAAGGCCTCAGTAAACCACTGAGAGAGCCCTTCACAAAACGTAACCTCAACTCATACCGGGGCTTACTTTACAATTGGAAACTTTGAGCCACCCGATGAAATCTCGGGAATACTGTTTCCGTTCCGGAAATTGCCGATATACTGTAAGGAGATGAGACACGAGCTGTTATTGTCATTTCCATTGAACGTACCGATTGAAAACGGGCGGTGCGTTCTACAGTCAGATATCCTGCGACATTCAGAGAAAAATTCGAGAGACGGCAATGCCACTAAAGACAGCAGATATTGAAGAGCCAAGCCTCGATTTGACGCCGATGATTGATATTGTCTTTCTGTTGGTCATCTTCTTCATGGTTGGAACAAAATTTTCTGATGCAGAACGGCAGTTTCAGATCAAATTGCCAACCGTTTCCGATGCGCTCCCGCTTTCAAAACTGCCTGATGAAATTATTGTAAGCGTTGCAGAATCGGGAGAACTGTTTCTGGGCGAGAAACTGATCAGCCTGAAAGATTTGGAACAGGAATTAATTGTTGCTCACGAACGCTACCAGGAGCAGGCGGTTGTTGTCAGGGGAGATGCGCAGGGAGCTTATCAGAATGTGATGAATGTGCTTGCAATCTGTCACCGGATTGGCATTACTAATTTATCTCTTGCGAATCGTCTGGCAACTGAGGAGCAACCGTGAATACCTCTTCGTCAGATTTTTATCGCTGGCTTTCTGATCTTCTGCAGGTCTCGCAGCAGACTGTAGAGCAGTGGGTCTGGGGTGGCCTGGTTCTCGGTTTCCTTTTTGCCTCGGTACACCTGGTGACAATGTTAATTACGAGTTGGGGAGATCATCACGCCTCTTCAAAATCGTTACTCTTTTCGTTGATGCTTCATCTTTCTTCCGGTGCAGGTGTTATTATTCTGGCTCCCGAATTGGTGCGGGAACAGGTCGTAAAAGATTTGGAGCCCATTCGCATTCACGATGTCATTCTTTCGGGAGAGCGGCAAACACGCATCGAGAAAGCAGGCAACACGCCAATTTGGGAATCGATCCCGGAAAACAAAAAGAAAGAACTGACCCGGCAACAGCGTGAACAGTTCCAGATGGAGCCTTCGCAGGCTCCGACCCGAGAGCTTGAAAAAGCTGTCGAAATGACGCCTGAAATTCCGACAAAAAATCTCCCGCTGCCGGATAAGAATGAGTCTCCTGAACTGGCGATGATGAAACGCAATACAACTAAACCTTCGGAAATGGCAAAGATTCCGGAACTGGAAAATCCGGAACTTCCTTCGATACAGCCTGACCCTTCAGACGGAACAGATAAAAAGTCTCCTGATCGAAAACGAAGCCAATTGCCTCGCAGTATCGTACAGACCGAACAGGTTCAGCGTCCCGATTCGGGGGGCGTTGATCGAATGAGTCCGAAAATGGTAGAACAGAAAAAACTGCAATCTCTCGATTTTGATCGTGGCCCCACTCCCGAGCTTCCGAATCGTGGAGTTGTTTCCGATACGATTAAACGTCGGGAAGCTCCGGTCCCAGCTACTGCCGAGAACACAATTACCGGGGAAGATGTTCCCCGGGGAGATGGTGCTTCGCAACCAAACCAGTCAAACGCTCGGGCAATGGTTCGTTCTCAAAGGAGACCGCGTGCCTTAACCGACGTCCCAAAACTGAACCGCAATGTCGGCTCCACTCCGGGTGTTATTACCGGAGATTCGCCAACGGTCATGGTACCGACTTCCCCGAGCGAAAATGAAATTCCCCTGCTTGCAGATTTACCCACTCCAAATTTCGACGCCGTGAAACGAGGGGATTCTGCCAAAGTCCCCGCCACCTATCGCCTGCGGGATATCGCCCGACGTAAAGATGTCGCGCGCATGCACGGCGGAACTGACGCTTCTGAGGAAGCTGTCGAAAAAGCACTCGCCTGGCTCAGCTCTACGCAGGAGCAGGCCGGTTACTGGGATGCTTCAAAATATGGTTCAGGAAAAATTGGTATCGATGAAGATGGAATAGATCGCCTTAAAGCAGGTGTGAATGGTGATGCGGGTGTGACCGCGTTAACTGTCCTGGCTTTTTTGGGAGCAGGATATACACAGGACGAGGGAAAGTATGCCAAAACAGTTGGTAAAGCAATCAGCTGGCTGATTACTCAACAGCGAGACGATGGTTACCTTGGTGGCGATGCAACCAAATATGCGGGAATGTACTGTCATGGAATGGCCAGTTATGCACTGGCCGAAGCCTACGGTATGCAAAACGATAAAACGGTTGAAGATCAACTCACCATCGCGGTTGTCAAAGCAATTCAGTTCACGGTCGCGATGCAGAACAAGAAAGATGGAGGATGGAGGTACCTGCCTAAATGGTCGGGCGACATGAGCATGTTTGGCTGGCAAATGATGGCTCTCAAAAGTGCAGAAATCGCCGGGATCGCTGTTCCCGAATCTGCCAAAGAACTGATGGTTCGGTTCCTGGTCGAACGATCTCTGGGTGAGAAAAAAGGACTGGCAGCTTATCATCCAGAATTTGGATCAGAAATTACAGCTTCGATGACCGCAGAGGCTCTGTTCTGTAAACAGATGCTCGGAATTTCCCGAGAAAATCCCGCGAGTCTGGAAGCAGCACAATTTCTGTTATCGGAAAAAAACCTGCCTCGCAAATCCGATCCAAACCTGTACTACTGGTATTACGGCACGCTGGCAATGTATCAGTTTGGAGGGAAAGAATGGAACCAGTGGAATGAGTTGCTGCGGGAACTGCTGATTGAAGATCAGGTAAAAAAAGGAGACTTGGCTGGTTCTTGGAATCCGGAAGGTCCCTGGGGAGGGTATGGCGGGCGAATCTATTCAACAGCGCTGGCCACTCTCTCTCTCGAAGTTTACTACCGCTTCCTGCCCCTGTACCGCATGGGTGATGAGTAGAAATTGAAACCCGCACCAGGGGTTCACGAAATGGCTTCTGCGAGAGAGCCCATTTTCCCGATGGCAACAATTCCGGATTCCGTCACCGTAAAACCGCGTTTGCGATCCTGTTCGAGATCGTAGCCAATGGTCAGCCCTTCGGGGATACGGACTCCTTTATCGATAATTGCCCGGCGAATTTTTGCATGTCTGCCAACATTCACGTAGTCGAACAGAATTGAATCTTCAATGCGTGCCCAACTGTTGATGCGGACCCCGGAAGAAATGATTGAACGCACCGCCTGACCACCCGAAAGAATAGAGCCTGCACAAACCAGGGAATCCATCGCAAACCCCATGCGGGGGTTCTCCAGTTTATCCTGAGCAAAAACAAATTTCGGCGGTGGAAGTAACGGCTGATAGCATCGAATGGGCCATGTCTGATCGTAAAGATTTAACTGTGGATGAACAGCAATCAGATCCATATTCGCTTCGTAATACGCATCCAGAGTTCCGACGTCGCGCCAGTAGGCG